>JAITWU010000002.1 GCA_031285115.1 Azonexus sp.
GGAGAGGGGCCGAAATGCGTGGAACGCACTGCCGCCCCTCTCCCGCCAAGGGAGAGGGGTGTGTCGGGCGCTGTCGGTCATGTCGATTCACGCGATGATCATTCATGCGGGTGACCTGCGCCTTCACCCGGCTTCCGCAATCCGCCGCGCGATATGCGCCAACGCTTCTTCGACCTGGTCGATGAGGATCAGGCATAAATCTCCGGTTTGCAGGCTGTGCAGGGCGGTGTCGATGGCGAGGAATTCACCGTTGATGGCTTCGATGTGTTTGACCCGCTGGCTGTTGGCGAGGCCCTGGCGCAGGAGGGCGACGACTTCGCCGTCAGCGCGGCCGCGCTGGCAGGCGTCTTGGTAGAGGATGACCTGATCGAAGGCTTGGCCGAGGATTTCCGTCTGCTGGCGGATGTCGTCGTCGCGCCGGTCGCCCGCGCCGCTGATGACGACGAAACGGCGTTTGGCGGGGATGTTTTCGACGGCTTTGACCAGCGCCATCATCGCATCCGGGTTGTGGCCGTAGTCGGCGATCAGCGTCGCGCCCCGGTAGTCGAAGACGTTGAAGCGGCCCGGCGCGGTGGCCGAGTCGCTGATGAAAGCGGCCAGCGCCCGCTCGATGCTGGCCCAGCTCAAACCGAGCGCCCAGGCGGTGGCGGCGGCGGCCATGACGTTTTCGACCTGAAAGCCGATGCTGCCGTGGCGCGTGAGCGGCACTCTAGCGAGGGGAATCCGCTGTTTTTTGCGGCCTTCGGCACAAACGATGTCGCCTTTTTCGACATAAACGGCGCGTTGGCCCTGGGCGCGGTGCGTCGCCAGAACCGGGTTGGCCGCATCGAGAGCGAAGAAAATGATCTGGCCGGGACAATGGCGGGCCATTGCGGCGACCACCGGATCGGCGGCGTTCAAAACGGCAGCGCCGGTTGGGGCGACGTTTTCAACAATCACGCGCTTGATGACGGCGAGGTCATGCACCGTGGTGATGTAGTTGAGGCCGAGATGGTCACCGAGGCCGATGTTGGTGACGACGGCGACATCACAGCGGTCGAAGCCCAAGCCTTCGCGCAGGAGACCGCCACGGGCGGTTTCGAGCACGGCGGCGTCAACGTCGGGGTGGGCCAGCACATTGCGGGCGCTGCGCGGGCCGGAGCAGTCGCCGGTGTCGATGCGCTGGTTTTCGACGTAGATGCCGTCGGTGCTGGTCATGCCGACGCGCAGGCCGTTTTCTTCAAAAATGCGGCCAATCAGGCGGCTGGTGGTGGTTTTGCCATTGGTGCCGGTGACCGCGACAACGGGAATGCGGCCACTGTCGGGCTGGCCGCCGGGATTGTCGGGATACATCATGCCGACAATCGCCTCGCCAACCGGGCGGCCCTTGCCGAAGGACGGGCTGAGGTGCATCCGCAGGCCGGGCGCGGCGTTGACTTCGACGATGCCGCCGCCCTGCTCTTCCAGGGGTTTCAGCATGGTGTCGCAAACCACGTCGATACCGGCGATGTCGAGGCCGACGGTCTGGGCGGCGGCGATGGCGGCGGCGGCGAGTTCGGGGTGCACGTTGTCGGTGACATCGGTGGCCGTGCCGCCGGTCGATAAATTGGCGTTGTTGCGCAGCACGACGCGGACGCCGCGCTCCGGCACGGAATCGGCGTTGTAGCCTTGTTCGGCGAGGCGGGCCAGGGCGATTTCGTCAAAGCGGATTTTGGTGAGCGAGGTGGCGTGACCGTCGGAACGGCGCGGGTCGCTGTTGACGATGTCGACCAGTTGACGGACGGTGTGGCTGCCGTCGCCGATGACCAGCGGCGGGTCGCGGCGGGCGGCGGCGATCAGTTTGCCGCCGATGACGAGCAGCCGGTAATCGTGGCCGGGCAGGTATTTTTCGACCATGATGTCATCGCGGAACTCGATGGCGACGCGGTACGCCTGCCGCACCTGCGCTTCGCTCGTGAGGTTCACCGAAATGCCTTTGCCCTGATTGCCATCCTGCGGCTTGACGACCACCGGCAGGCCGATTTCCTGCGCCGCGGCCCAGGCGTCGTCTTCATCCTCGACCGGGCGGCCCACGGGCACGGCGACGCCAGCGGCGTGGAGCAATTGCTTGGTCAGTTCTTTATCTTGCGCGATGGCCTCGGCAATGGCGCTGGTGAAGCTCGTTTCCGCCGCCTGGATACGCTTTTGCCGACTGCCCCAGCCGAGTTGCACGAGGCTGCCTTGCGTCAGACGGCGATAGGGAATGCCGCGCGCCTGGGCGGCGGCGATGATCGAGCCGGTCGACGGTCCGGGGCGGATGTCTTCATCGAGATCGCGCAGTTCTTTCAGCGTTTTTTCAAGATCGAAAGGCGCGTCGGCGAGCGCCGCGCGGCACATTTGTTCGGCACGTTCAAAGGCGAGTTTGCCGACATCTTCTTCGGTGTATTCAACGACCACCTGATAGACGCCCGGCTCAACGGTTTGCGTCGTGCGGCTGAAAGTGACCGGGCAACCGGCCTGGGCTTGCAGGCTGAGGGCGGCGAATTCGAGGGCGTGCGCCATCGAAACGGTGTCGAGGCGGTCGGATGGAATGAGATCGCCGAGTTCGGGAAAACGGTCGCGCAGGCGAGCTTCAAAACCGGGCAGATCGGCAATCGCCCGTTCGCCATCGGCGCAGGTGACGATGGCTTGAATGGCAGTGTGGCGACTCCACAGATTGGGGCCGCGCAGGGCGCGAATGCGGGAAACGTCCATGATGTTGTTTGTTCCGGGTTGGCGTCAGGTTTTTGTTAAATCCAATGCGGTTGAGTTTCCACGGCTAGCGCGCCGCCGTGGATTCGATGAGAATTTCATTGAATTGGATCTGCGGCGCGATGTCCGTGTAATTGGGCATATCTGTTTGCAACTCAGCGGCATTCGGCATAAATGCCGCAAGAAAAGAATCAACCGTGTCAAAGGTGAAGAAGCACCCGGCGGTATAGGCCGGCGCCGCGCCCGGCTCCGCGCCGCCGATGCCGCGCTCGACACTGACCGTGCGAAACCCGGAGTGGGCGCTCAAAAGCGCAATGGAGCGGGGCATGTGCTGTCTGGCGTAGTAGTCGAAATCAAACCGCGCGCCTGGACGATGCGGATAAAGAATGCTGACTTTGATCATGATGAAGGCTTTGCTCCGAAGTCTGACGACGGCTGATTTTCCTGCGCTGGCCCCGGATCAAATCCGGCTGGCGACGCAGGCGGCTTTGCGGGCGTGGCGCGGCAGGAGGGCGAAAGGGTCGGCAAGATCGAGGCCGAAGGTGCGCAGCCCGGTGACGATCACTTCCTGACTCAGCCCCAACGCCCAGGCGGCGGCAACGGCAGCCAGCGCGTTGGCGATGGTGGCTGGTTGCTTCTTGTCGAT
>JAITWU010000028.1 GCA_031285115.1 Azonexus sp.
TTATAGAAAAAAGCCAAGAAAATTAAATAGGTACACGGCTTTTTTTAGCTAATTTATGAGGTGTAAGTTGCAAGCATATGACAGCGCAACCAATCCCCAAAAAAAGAAAGAGGGGGCGACCCCCCTCTCAAGCAGCCAGCGAAAAATAAAATCAGGCCGAAGCCAGCGCCCGCAAGCCAGCCGCCATATCCGGATGTTGACTGAGATCGGCCAGCAACTCTTTCATGTCGAGGATCAGGACAATCTGCCCATTCGACAGGGTTGTCACGCCAGCCACGCCCTTCGGACGGAAATCCTCCAGCGACTTGATCACCGCATCATCGCGGCCAGCGAAGCTGTCCACGGCGAGGATGAAACTGCGTTCGGCGGTCTGCATGAAAACGCCGTATTCCGGGTAGCGCGTAAACGGCCAGCCAAGGAGGCGGGCAAGCGAAATGACCGGCAGAACCTCGCCACGGACGACCAGTGTTTCTTTGCCGCCGACTTCCTGCACCCGCCCTTTTTCAATTGGCAGAATTTCACGCACCAGGGACAGCGGCAGGGCAAACGGCTGATCGCCCAGCAACACCAGCAAGACCGGCAGAATGGCGAGGGTCAGCGGCAGGGAAATCAGGAACACCGAACCTTTGCCCGGCTCCGAGCGGATTTCGACCGAGCCGTTGAGTTTCTGGATATTGGTCTTGACCACATCCATGCCGACACCGCGACCGGAGACGTCGGAAATATTGGTCTTGGTCGAAAAGCCCGGCAAAAAGATCAGGTTGAGGCTCTGCCGCTCGTCGAGGGTGTTGGCTTCTTCTTCCGAAATCAGGCCCTTTTCGACAGCCTTGGCGCGGATGCGCTCGGCGCTCATGCCCTTGCCGTCGTCGGCGATGATCAGGACGATGTGGTCGCCTTCCTGCCGCGCCTCCAGACGCACCAGACTTTTCGCCGGTTTGCCAGCGGCCTGACGCTCCTCCGGCATCTCGACGCCGTGGTCGACGGCATTGCGAATCAAATGGATGAGCGGATCGGCGAGATCCTCGATCATCGTCTTGTCGACTTCGGTTTCTTCGCCAGCCAGAACCAGTTCGACATCCTTGCCGAACTGGCGGGCGAGATCGCGGGCGATGCGCGGGTATTTCTGGAACAACCGGCCAATCGGCTGCATCCGCGTCTTCATCACCGAATTCTGCAAATCGGAAACGAGCAGATCGAGCTGACTGACGGCCTGATCGAGCGCATGGAGCGTCTCGGCATCATTTTTGCCAGCGAGAATATCGGCGCGCAGGCTGGTCAGCCGGTTCTTGGTCAGGCCGATTTCGCCGGACAGATTGAGTACTTGGTCGAGGCGCGAGGTATCGACGCGAATGGTGCTTTCCCGCCCGCCGCGCTCTTCGACCCGCCGCGCCGAGGTCGGCTGGCCGCCGGGGCGGTCGGTGGCGCGTCGGCCAAACGGCGAAGGCCCCTGCTCGCTGGCTGGCGCGATCTCTGCCGCCGGAATGTCGGCAGCGGCTACCGCCGCCGCCAATTCGGTTTTCGCGACCAATTCACCCTGAACTGCGGCGCTGCCGGGCTGCTGCCCGGTCAGGCTGGCCTGCAACGCCTGCCAGTCCGGCTCGCCACCGGCGCCCGGCGCTTTTCCGGCGGGCTGCTCGACAGCGGCGGCGACCGGCGGCGCAGCGGGAGCCGCCGCCGGTTTCGCGACGCCCGGCAACTCGCCGCGCAAAGCGCCCTGCAAGGCGGCAATCACATGCGGATCAGCCGGTTGCGGCATGACCTTCTGCCCCAACTCGCCGAACATTTCGCGCACGCCCTTGGTCGCCGCCATGATGACATCCATCAATTCCGGCGTCAGTTCCAGTTCGCCATTGCGCAGCCGGTCAAACAGGTTCTCGGTCAAATGGCACAACGTGACCAGTTCGGCGGCATTGAGAAAACCGGCGCCGCCCTTGATCGTATGAAAGCCACGGAAAATGTCGTTCAATAAACCACGGTCATCGGGCATCCGCTCCAGATCGACCAGTTTATTGTCTACATCGGAAAGCAGATCGTAGGCTTCCTGCAAAAAGTCCTGCAACAGGTCTTCCATTCCGGCGAAATCACTCATCGTCGCTCTCCTCAAAAGCCGAGGCTGTCAAGCAGGTCGTCCACCTGCGCTTGATTGACCACCACATCGGTACGTCCTTCGGCATTGACTACCGGCCCGTTCATCAGATTGTTCACCTCGTTCGTCCGTTTGGTGTCCGGCACCGTTTCGAGGAGCACGCTCATGAGGCCGGATTCAAGTTCCTGGGCCAAAGCGACAACCTTCTTGATGACCTGGCCGGTCAAATCCTGAAAATCCTGCGCCATCATGATTTCCGTCAATTGGACATGAGTCGCTTTGGTTTTTTCCGGCAATTGCTGATTGAGAAAATCTCTGGTTTCGCCCGCCAGCGCCTTGAAATCTTCGGTTCTCATCTGATTGGCGAAGACCCGATCCCAGCGCGCGCCGAGGGCGCGCGAGCGGCTTTCGATGTCTTCGACCAACGGATTGGCGATGTCGGTGGCGTTGAGCACACGGCACGCCGCCTGCTCGGTCAGGTTGGCGACATAGGCCAGCCGGTCCTTGGCGTCCGGCAGGGCGGTGACAGTCTTTTCGAGAAGCTTGTCGTAACCGAGTTGCCCCAGGGTGTCGTGCAGGGCGCGGGCCATGTGGCCGATGCGGTTGAAGACCGCTTCCTGCTTCGGCCAGTTTTCGCCGGCTGCCTCAGCCGCCGCCGGATCGACCGCCGGATCAGCCGCCGCCCCGGTGTTCTTCGCCGCGACGCTGTCGAACAGGGCTTGCAGATCGTCGTTGTCGCCTGCCGCCGACACCGCTGGCGGCAGGGGCGGCGCGTGCTGGGGCGTTGGCGACGCTGGCGGCGTTACCTTGTAATCAGAGGCGATTGAGTCGAACAGGGCCTCAAGTTCGTTGGAATCATTGTTTGCTGTCATCGTGACCTCCTCAGCCTTGGCCCATTTTCTCGAAAATCTTGTTGAGCTTTTCGGACAGGGTGCCCGCCGTGAATGGTTTGACGATATAACCGCTGGCTCCGGCCTGGGCGGCGGCGATGATGTTTTCCTTTTTCGCTTCGGCGGTAATCATCAGCACCGGCAGGGCTTTGAGGGCTGGCGTCGCGCGAATGGTTTGCAGGAGCGTGAGGCCATCCATATTGGGCATGTTCCAGTCCGTCACGACGAACTCAAAACCGCCAGCCTGCAATTTCTGCAAGGCGATGGCCCCGTCCTCGGCCTCGTCCACATTGGTAAAACCGAGTTCCTTCAGCAAATTGCGGACGATCCGACGCATCGTCGAAAAATCATCCACTACCAGGAACCTCATTTTTGGATCAGCAGCCATGGATTACTCCGAAGTTTTTTTATGATCTTTCAATGAGCGGACGCAGGGTGTCAGCCAGCGCCTCAGCATCAAACTTGGCAACATAGGCATCAACGCCCACAGCCTTGCCCATCGCCCGGTTGGCTTCTGACGACAGGGAGGAATGCATGACCACCGGGACATCGGCAAAGCGGGGATCGGACTTGATATTCTTGGTCAGCACATAGCCGTCCATTTCCGGCATTTCGGCGTCGGCCAGGATCAGGCGGATTTCGTCGCGGATGTCACGGCCGCTCTGCTGGGCGTGGGCGGCAATGCCTTGCAGCCGAGTCCAGGCTTCCAGGCCGTTGGTCGCGTGTTTGTGGCGCACGCCGAGTTTGTCGAGCACCTCGGAAATTTTGCGCCGGGCGACGATCGAATCATCGACGAAAAACACCGTGGTGTCCGGCGGCACGCGGGCGGGCTGAATGTCGATAATCAGCACTTCGCCAAAGGCATTGGCCAAAACCTGCTCGACATCAAGAATGGAGACCAGACCGCCGTTTTCCAGCTCGATGACGGCGGTAATCAGGCCCTGATTGCTCGACAACACGCTTTCCGGCGCTTTCACCCGCTCCCAGTCGACGCGGATGATGCGGTCGACTTCATGCACGAGAAAACCCAGGGTGCGCTTGGAATACTCGGCGACCATCATGGTCTTGCCCAAGCCTTCCGGGCCGCCGTCGAGACGCATGAAGGAAGCCAGCGACAACACCGGAATGACATTGCCGCGCAGCGAAATCAGGCCCTCGACGCCATGCGGCATATTCGGCGTTTTGGTGATGTGCGGCGTGCGGCCAACCTCGCGCACCTTGAACACATTGATCCCGAAAATTTCGCGGGTGCCCAGCGAAAAAAGCAGAATCTCCATCTTGTTGGAGCCTGCGAGGCGGGTTCGCGCATCAACGCTATCGAGCAGATTTTTGCTTTCGACCAGATCCATGAATGACTCCCGTGCGAATTCAGGCTGCCGTTTCCGGCTCGCCAGCGGCGATGCCCAAGCGATGCGCCAGCGTTTCCGACAGGCGCTGCGGCTCAAACTTGGGCACGTACTCGTCGACGCCGACCGACAGGCCGAGCTTCTGATTGGACATTCCGGACAACGAGGAATGCATGATTACCGGAATATCCTTGAAACGCGGGTCCGATTTGATTTTCTTGGTCAGGATGTAGCCATCCATTTCCGGCATTTCAATATCGGTCAGCACCAGATTGATAAATTTGTTAACCGGCTGATTGAGCGACTGGGCGTAAGCCGCCATTTTTTCCATTTCTTCCCACAGGCGCGCGCCGTTAACCGCGCCGAAGCCCTTGGCCCCCATCACTTCGAGCGTCCGCTCGATCTGCCGACGGGCGACGCTCGAATCGTCGCAGTAATAAACGGTGGCGTCCGGGCGGTCGAGCGGCACGACGCCACGGAACATGACTTCGTTGTCGATGGCGGTGGTTTCCGAGAGCACTTTCTCGACATCCATCATCATCACCAGACGCCCGTCCGTCAGCTCGGTGACGGCGGTGACCAGACCGCCGGTCTGCGCCGTCAGCATTTCCGGCGGCACCCGCATCTTGCTCCAGTCGAGGCGCAGGATGGTATCGACCGCCTCGACCAGAAAGCCTTGGGTATGGCCGTTGTATTCGGTCACGATCATGATTTCGCGCGGGCCATCGACATTGATGCCAGCGTATTTGGCAAGGTCGATGACCGGCACCAGCGCGCCGCGCAGACTGACCATGCCCTCGACCGAGGCCGGCATTTCCGGCGCCGCCGTGATCGCTGGCGTGCGCATCACCTCGCGCACCTTGAAGACGTTGATGCCGTAGGTCTCGCGGCGACCCGTCCGCTGATCGAGGCCGAGAAAAAACAACAAAATCTCAAGTTTGTTGGTTCCGGCCAACTTGGTCCGCGCATCAATATTCTTTAGCAACTCTGACATTGTCATTTCCTCGCACTACTGGCAAGTGGCCATTTACACCTGGATTACCGGCCCGGAAAGGCCAAGGATACACGTTTTTCACCCCCTGACAAACCGCTGGCGAAGGGGGGAAGCCTGAAAAACGACCTATCGGATACGAACTCCGGTATCGAGCAAGATTGAAGAAATGTTAAGGCAATTTGCTAAAATTGTCAATATTAACAATGCCAATTACCTGCTCCGCTGCGCCGCGCCCGGTCAGGCCTTCTTTTTGACCGGCAGCGCCTCGCCACAGGCCGCATGAAGGACGCGCCGGGCGATCTCGTTGAGCGGACATTGCTGGCCGACTGCGCCGAGTCTGAAAGCCTCCTGCGGCATACCGTAGACGGTGCTGCTGGCTTCGTCCTGGCCGAAGGTGGCAGCGCCCGCCTGGCGCATCTTGAGCAGCCCCTGAGCGCCGTCCCGGCCCATGCCGGTGAGAATGACGCCGACGGCCCGAGAACCGGCGACCGCCGCCGCCGAATCGAACAGGACATCAACCGACGGGCGATGGCGGTTGACCGGATCGGTTTTCAGCAATTCGGTGAGGCAGCCACCATTGCCGCGCCGGATCTGCAAGTGGGAATGGCCCGGCGCGAGGTAAATCGTGCCCGCTGCGAGCGCCTCGTTGCCTTGCGCCTCGACCACGCGCGGCGGGCACAGGCTGTCGAGGCGACGGGCAAAGGAGGCGGTAAAGGTTTCCGGCATGTGCTGGACGATCAGGGTCGGCGGACAATCGACCGGGAAAGCGGCGAGCACTTCCTTGAGCGCCTCGGTGCCGCCGGTCGACGCGCCGATGAAGATCATCCGCCCGCCGCCGCGCCCGGCGCTCCCGACTGCCACCGGCGGCGGCATTTTGGCCGGGGCCGAGACAAAGGGGTTGCAAAAGCGCAGGCGGGCGTGTCGGGCGGCGCGAATCTTGTCGGTCAGCGCCGTCGCGTAGTCGCTGCGGTTGCCATCGGCGCGCAGCTTGCCGATCACGTCGACTGCGCCCAGTTCGAGCGCCTTGAACGCCCTTTCCGTACCAGCTTCGGTATAGGTCGAAACCATCACCACCGGCATTGGCCGCAGGCTCATCAGGCGCTGGAGAAATTCGAGGCCGTCCATTTTCGGCATTTCGACATCGAGGGTCAGCACGTCGGGGCGCAGGTGGCGGATCATCTCCTGCGCCATCAAGGCGTCCGCCGCGACGCCGACGACGGTGAGATCCGGCTCGGCGTTGATGATGGTGCTGAGCATCATCCGCACGGCGGCGGAATCATCAATGATCAGGACGCGGGTTTTGTTCGACATGGCGGTTCTCTACTGGCGGGCCGGGTCAATGCGCCACGGCCATGACGCGCCGGGCGATGTCGTGCAGCGCGCACTGTTCTTCGACCGCGCCGATCTGGAAAGCCTCGCGCGGCATACCGTAGATGACGCTGCTCGCCTCGTCCTGGCCGAAGGTAACGGCGCCCGCCTGACGCATTTTGAGCAGCCCCTGAGCGCCATCTTTGCCCATGCCGGTGAGAATCACGCCAATCGCCTGCGGGCCAAGCGCCGCCGCCGAATCGAACAAAACGTCAACCGAAGGCCGGTGGCGATTGACCGGCGGCGTGTGCAGCAACTCGGTCAGGTAGCCGGGCGAGCCGCGCTTGATGCGCAGGTGGGAATGACCCGGCGCAACGTAGACATGGCCCGGCTCGATTTTTTCATTGCCTGCGGCCTCGACGACACAGAGCGCGCAGGAACGGTCGAGACGGCGGGCAAAGGAGGCGGTAAAACTTTCCGGCATGTGCTGGACGACGAGAATCGGCGGGCAATCGGCGGGAAAACCGCTGAGCACATCCTTGACCGCCTCCGTGCCGCCCGTCGACGCGCCGATGAAGATGACCCGGCCACCACTTTGTCCGCTGACTCGCTCCGGCAGCGCCGATACCGACGGCGCGGCTGGCGCTGCGGCGAAAGTTCCCTGGCGGCGCAGGCGAGCGCCTTTGGCGGCGCGAATCCTGTCGACCAGCTCATCGGCGTAATCATCGAGGCCCCGGCCATCGGCGCGCGGCTTGCCGATAAAGTCGACCGCGCCCAGTTCGAGCGCCTTCAGCGCGGTTTCCGAAGCCGCTTCGGTAAAGGAGGAAACCATCACCACCGGCATCGGGCGCAGGCGCATCAGGCGGTTGAGAAACTCGATGCCGTCCATCCCCGGCATGTGGAAATCGAGGGTCAGCACATCGGGGTTGAGGGTTTTGATCATCGCCCGCGCCGTCGGCGCATCGGGCGCACAGCCGACGACTTCGAGATCGGGCGCGGCGTCGATCATTTTGCTCAACACCACCCGCATCAGGGCGGAGTCATCAATAATCAGAACGCGGGTCTTGGTCAGCATGATAGGGGTCTGTCGCGGCGGTTGGTCAGACAAACAATTCGATGTCGCCTTCGACGTCGCCGCCGCTCAGACGATCCTGGTACACCCGTTCGCGCACGAACAGGGTGTCGTTGTGCATCTGGTGCAGTTTTTTGACGAGGGCGCGACCACTGTCGGGAAAGTAATAGAGCTTGCGCGGATGCGAACCGAGCAAATCTTCGGCGACGATGGGAATATTTTCCGCCTTCAGATAATCGCGGACAAACCCCGCATTACGCGCCCCGACCTTGCTGCTGGCGAGGCTGGAGAGCACGGCCCCGCCGCCGAAAACCTTGGCTTCGAGCCGGTTGCGCCGGGCGCCCAGTTTGATCAGGTGATTGATCAGGACTTCCATGGCGTAGACGCCGTAACGGGTCGAAACGCCGGAACGGTCGAGGCTGCCGCCATCGGGCAGCATAAAGTGATTCATGCCGCCGACGCCCTTCCCGGTGTCGCGGATACAGGCGGCAACGCAGGAGCCGAGAACGGTGACGAGCACCATGCCATGAGCGGAAACGAAATATTCGCCGGGCAGAATCTTGGCTGCCTCGACCTTCCAATAGGGGTCGAAGTAGCGGTTTTCGGCGAGATTTTCGTTAAAGGCATGGGGCACAAGCAAACCTCTCAGCGCGAGGCGGCCAGGGCATAAACCGTCTTGCCCAGGGAGCGGAACAGATCGGTGGCGTGGAGAAAACTTTCCGAATGCCCGGCGAACATCAGGCCATCGGGCTGCAACAGCGGGGCGAAGCGGGCGAGGATTTTGTACTGCGTCGCTTTATCGAAATAAATCATGACGTTGCGACAAAAAATGATGTCCAGCGGCCCTTTGACGGCATAGCTCGCATCGAGCAGATTGATGCGCTGGAACGAGATCATCGCCTTGATTTCCGGGCGCACCGAAACGAACCCATCCTGGCCGCCAGCGCCGCGCAGAAAAAAGCGGCGCAGGCGCTCAGGGTCGAGCTTTTCGACCCGATCGACCGGATAGACCCCTTTGCGGGCGGTTTCGAGGACATTGGTGTCGAGGTCGGAAGCAATGATCGAAACGTGCGACAGGTTGCCGCCGAAGGTTTCGGCCACGGTGATGGCGATTGAATACGGCTCTTCGCCGGTGGACGCGGCGGAACACCAGATGCGGATCGGGCGGTGCTCGCCGAGTTTTTGCAAATGCCCGGCAAGGATCGGGAAATGGTGCGGTTCGCGGAAAAAAGAGGTGAGATTGGTGGTCAGCGCATTGATGAAGTGCTGCCATTCGTCGCCACCGTGCCTTTCCAGCCGGTCGAGATATTCCGAAAAACTGCTGCACGCGGTGGCGCGCAGACGACGGGCCAGGCGAGAATAAACCATGTCCTGCTTGACCGGCGAGAGCGAGATGCCGGCCTGCTGATAGATCAGTTTGCGCACCCGCTCGAAATCGACGGGCAGAAAACTGAATTCGCGGACATTACTGTCGCGGCTGAAAATGCCCGCGAGCGTCGTAGAGGGAGAAGGGGAAGGAGAGAGGGAAGGAGAAGGGCGAGGCGTATTGAGCACGATCAGAACATCTCCCAAGCGTCATCAAAGGCGGACGGCGGTGATTCCGCCAACCACCGGACTGGCAACCGCGAGTATGGCCGATGGCCGGAAATCTTGCCAGCGGCGCTCAAAATTCCACCCATTCGCCGTCATCCTTGCTGCCGAACGGCAGGTGCTCGCCGGTCTTGGCCGTCAGGTGATTGGTTGGCCGCACCGGCCCACGGTGGCTCAAGACCGCTGGCTGTATGCGCCGCACCTTGTCCGGCGGCGGCGTCAATTCGAGCGACAGGGAAAACACCGCCACTTCGTTGGCGAGGCTGTAAGCCTGCTCCTCCAGACTTTCGGCGGCGGCGGCGGCTTCTTGAACGAGGGCGGCGTTCTGCTGCGTGACCTGATCCATCTGGTTGATCGCCAGGCTGATCTGCTCGATACCGGCGCTCTGTTCGCGGCTGGCGGCGGAAATGTCCGCCATGATCCCGGCCACCCGCTTGATGCTCGCCACGACTTCGACCATCGTCTGCCCGGCCTGATCGGCGAGCCGGTTGCCCGCTTCAACCTTGGCTACCGAGTCGGAAATCAGGGTCTTGATTTCTTTGGCCGCCGCCGCGCTGCGCTGCGCGAGGTTGCGCACTTCGCTCGCCACCACGGCGAAGCCGCGCCCCTGCTCGCCCGCCCGCGCCGCTTCGACGGCGGCATTGAGGGCGAGAATATTGGTCTGGAAGGCAATGCCGTCGATGACGCCGATGATGTCGCCAATCCGGTTGCTCGACTGATGGATGGCGCTCATCGTCTCGACGACCTGACCCACCACAGCGCCGCCGCGCACCGCCACCCGCTCGGCGTCGCCAGCGAATTCGCTGGCCTGGCGAGAGTTTTCGGCATTTTCCTTGACCGTGCCGGTGAGTTCTTCCATGCTCGCCGCCGTTTGCTGCAGACTGCTCGCCTGCTGTTCGGTCCGGCTGGAGAGTTCCTGATTGCCAGCGGCGATTTCCTGGGCGGCGGTGTTGATCATGTCGGTGGCGCTCTTGATCGCCAGCACGATGTCTTGCAGTTTATCGACGGTGGTGTTGGCGTCGTCCTTGAGGCGGCCCAGCATTCCACGGTAGTCGGCGTCGATTTTCTGCCGCAGGTCGCCGCGCGACATGCGGGCGAGCATGGCGCTGACATCATCGAGCGCCGCGCCGTTGATTTCGAGCAATTGGTTGATGCCGCTGGAGAGATCGTGGAAGAAACCGTCCATCCCCGCCATGTCGATGCGTTTACTGAAATCGCCAGCCACCGCCGCCGCGATGATGGCCGCCACGTCGCGCTCAACGGCGACTTCGGCGGTGCGGTCGCGCCACTCGACGACGGTGCCGATACGGGCATTGGCCGCGTTGATCGCCGGATTGACGGCCAGCGCGAAGTGCCGACCGCCGATTTCAATCGCGCCATTGAGGGAGGTCTTGAGCGAAGCCAGCACATTGCGCTGATGCCCCGGCTGCCGGTGGTACTGGTCAAAATTGGAGCCGAGAATGCGGTCGGCCCGGAAATCCGGCAGGGTCTTGCGGATGTCGCTTTCGGCCTGGTGCATCATGGTCATCAACGAGGCGTTGCAATAAATGATGCGGCCCTCGATGTCGGCGACCATGACATTGGTAGACGCCACGTCGAGCGCCACCTTGATGCGCATGGTCGCATCCGCCGCCTGACGCTCGGCTTCGATCCGCGTTTTCAGATCGTTCTGCATTTTGTCGAGGGCGCGCTGCAATTCGGTCACTTCGTCAGCGCCGCAAATGGCGATCTGGTTGTCGAGATGACCGGCGGCGACGGCGTCGGCAATGTCGATGGTTTCGGCCAGCGGGCGGGTGATGCTGCGCCCGAAAACATAGGCGAAGGCCGCAACCAGCGCGATCACCAGCAGCGCCAGAATGACCAGCAGCCGAATCGACGAGGCGCTGGCGCGGTTGGCCCCGGCGGAAAGTTCGCGGCCACTGTCGGCGTAGTACTGGCCAAGCGCCGCAGCGGCCTGACCGCTCCTCGCAAAGGCCGGTTGCAGGCTGTCGTTGTAGAGCGCCGCCAGACGCTTGCCGTTACCGGCGCGCGCCGCTTCGATGAGCGGCAGGAGACCATTATCGACATAGGCGGCCAGCGCCTGACGGTAATCCTCGGCCAAGCGTTTCTCCTCATCGTTCAAGAGGCGACCGGAAAACGCCCGCCAGAGGTCGTCGATGCTTTTATGATTGGCCGCCAGCCCTTGCCCGAGAAGCCCGCCCGCCGCTTCGGCGCCCGCTTTTGATACAGGCGTCTGTTGCAGACTGGCGGCAATCTGCCGGTTGTTATCGGCCATCAGGGCCTGGATGCGCAGGACTTGCATCCCCGGTTCGAGTTTGTCGCCATAGATCGCCTCGCTGATCTGGCTCAAATCGCGCAGATAGCTGAAGGCGACGACGACCAGCACGGTAAACCAGAAAATCATGCCAATCGCCTGCCAGGTCAGTCGGGTACGGATACGCACATTGTTCAGCATGGTCAGCCTCTTGCTTCTTCAGTTGATGTCAGAACCGCGTCGACCAGCGCCATTTCGGGGCTGGTCATCAGTCGCTCGATGTCGGTGACGATCATCATCCGGCCTGCTTCGGCAGCCAGACCAACGATGTAACGGGTATCGAAAGACGCCGAAAAATCCGGCGCTGGCCGGATCTGTTCCGGCGGCAAAAAAATGACATCGGAAACGCTATCGACCACCACGCCGACGACCCGCCCGGCGATATTGAGAATGATGACCACGGTAAACGGCGTGTAACTGGCTTCGCCCAAGGCAAACTTGAGCCGCAGATCAACCACCGGCACGATGCTGCCGCGCAGGTTGATAACCCCCTTGATGAATGGCGGCGCGTGGGCAATCCGGGTCGGCGGCTCATAACCACGGATTTCCTGCACCTTGAGGATGTCGATCGCGTATTCCTCACTGCCTACCGTAAAAGTCAGGTATTCACGGGTGGCTTCTTCGCTTTCGCCAGCCATCTTCGTTTCTCCCTTCAATTCCATACCTTGCTCCTTACTGCTGATTGACCGCGCTGCGGGCCTTGCCCCGGCCCATCCCGACGATGGCGGCAACGTCGAGAATCAACGCCACGCGGCCATCGCCCATGATGGTCGCGGCGGAAACGCCCGGCACCCGGCGATAGTTGGCCTCCAGACTCTTGATCACCACCTGCTGCTGGCCAAGCAAGGCATCGACCGGCAGCGCCACCTTGAGGCCGTCGGCGGCAACCACGGCCATGATGTTCCGGCTTGTCTCACCGCCGGGGGCCGCCTGCCCGAACAGTTCGCACAGTTCGACCACCGGCAGGAATTCGCCATGCACTGCGATGACCCGCCCCTGTCTGGCGACGCTGCGGATGTCGCCCGGCGCCACCGGCATTGATTCGACGACGGAAGACAGCGGCAGGATATAGATTTCATCGCCCACCGCCACCGACATGCCATCCAAAATCGCCAGGGTCAGCGGCAGGCGGACAGTGATGCGCGTGCCGATGCCGGACAGCGAATCAATCTCGATTTGGCCGCCCAAGGCCTTGATGTTGCGCCGCACCACATCCATGCCGACGCCGCGCCCGGAAAGATCGGTGACTTGCTCGGCGGTCGAAAAACCGGGTTCAAAAATGAGGTTGAAGACTTCCTGATCGCTCATTTCGCCATCCGCCGCCAG
>JAITWU010000043.1 GCA_031285115.1 Azonexus sp.
TTGCGCAAACCCAAGCTCGACGCCTGGAACCGCAACAAGGAAAACGCCCGCGCCTGGCTCGCCCTCAACATGATGACCGAGGCCCGCGCCGGATTTACCGCCTTCAATGAGGGCGGCAAGGACGACCGCGAAGTCGATTTCGTCCTCCTGCGGCAAAAGCTCGCCGGTAACCAGAGCTGGGTTGGCGGTCTGCACGACGAAATCCAGCCGGGCGCAAAAAACCGCGCTTGAGCCGCCCGGCGTTTGCCACTTATTTGAGGGGAATAGCGTGAAGGTCAATAAACTCGATCACATTTGCATCGCCGTGCGCGATCTGGAGGCGGCGCGCAAGGTCTGGGAGCCGATGCTCGGCAAAAGCGCCCCCGACGACGCCTATGTCGATGAGCCGGAAAAAATCCGCGTCGCCCGCTACTGGCTGGGCGGCGTCGGCTTTGAGCTGATGGAATCGACGACACCCGATGGCGATGTCGCCAAATTTATCGAAAAGCGCGGCGAAGGCGTGATGCTGATCAGCTTCAATGTGGACAACACGGCCAAAGCCGTCGCCGAAATCAAGGCCCTGGATTACCCGATGATCGGCGGCCTGCGTGATTTCCGTGATTGCCAGTTCGCCTTCGTGCACCCGAAAAAAATGAACGGCGTGCTGCTCGAAGTCATCGACTACAAGTGGCGCGAACTCGATGGCGAGGCGGGCGGCGCGTAGATCAAGCGGAGGAGAGCATGACCAGGGTCAGGAAAATCGCCAAGTCGATTGTCATCAACGCCAGCAAGTGTATCGGCTGCCGGGCCTGCGAGGTGGCTTGCGCCGCCTTTCACGCGCGGCCCCGCTACAGCAGCAGCAACCCGAGCCGGGCGCGCATCCAGGTGTTGAAAGATGCGGTCAAGGACATCTATCTGCCGGTCTATGCCGGTGAATACACCGCCGCCGAGTGCGCTGGCAAAAATCGTTACGTCATCGACGGCAAGGAATACAGCAATTGCGATTTCTGCCGCGCCAGTTGCCCGTCGCGCGGCCGTTTCAAGGAGCCTGATTCGCGCCTGCCGCTGAAATGCGACATGTGCCAGGACACGCCGCCGCTGGCCATGCCCAAGTGCGTCGAATGGTGCCCCAACGGCACCTTGGTCTATGAGGAGCGCGAGGTCGAGGTCGAGGCGGAAACAGTCGAAATCGGCGAAGTCGATGTCAGCGTCGAGGCGATGATCGACAAGTTCGGCGCCAGGGCGGTGCTGGAAACCGTCGCCAAGCTGGCGAAGCTCTGAAACCGGCACCGGGAAGGACAAGCGAGCATGGAAGTCGTCGCCCCGCAGCAGGAAATCGTCGAAGTCATCAAAAACTTCGGTGGCAGCGCCTTCAGCAAGTGTTACCAATGCGGCATGTGCGATACCGTCTGCCCGTGGAACCGGGTCGGGCAGTTCAGTATGCGCAAGCTGGTGCGCGAGGCGGCGCTCGGCCTCACCGAGATCGAAAACGAAGACATCTGGCGCTGCACGACCTGCGGCAAATGCCCGCTCGTCTGCCCGCGCGATGTCAAGCAGATCGAATCGGGCATTGCCCTGCGCCCCATCGCCACCGAGTTCGACACCTTTGCCGGGGCGGCGGCGCCGATTCCCGGCGTCGCCGCGAGCCTGCGCGCCGAGGGCAATCCTTTCGGCGAGCCGCGCGACAAGCGGGCCGAATGGGCGGGCAGCCTCGGCGTCAAAAATTTTGCCGAAGAGATGGAATTTCTCTATTCGCCGGGTTGCTATTTGAGCTATGACCCGCGCGCCAAACGCATCGCCACCGCCACGGCGGAAATCCTGCAAGCGGCGGGCGTCAGTTTCGGCATTCTCGGCAAGGCCGAAAGCTGCTGCGGTGAGAGCATCCGCAAAACCGGCGACGAGGCGCTGTTCAAGAGTCTGGCGCGGCAGAATATCGCCGCCTTCATCACCCGTGGCGTCAAAAAGATCCTTGTTTCGTCGCCGCACTGCTATCACAGCTTCAAGAACGAATACCCGGAATTCAGCGCCCATTTTGCCGTGGTGCATATCTCGGAACTGATTTTCCAGTTGCTGCAAGAAGGCCGTCTCAAGCTGACCAAACCGCTCGGCCAGAGCGTCACTTTTCATGACCCCTGCTATCTGGGGCGTCACAACGGCATTTTCGAGCCGCCACGCGCGGCGCTCAAATTCGTCCCCGATCTCGAACTCCGCGAAATGCCCGAGTCGCGCATGAACAGCTTCTGCTGCGGCGGCGGCGGCGGGCGAATCTGGATGGAAACCCCGAAACACGAGCGTTTTGCCAATGTCCGCCTGGCCCAGGCGATGGCTACCGGGGCGCAGATCATGGCGACCAGTTGCCCGTACTGCATCACCAATTTTGAGGACAGCCGCCTCGGCTTGCCCGCCGACGGCCCCGGCATCGTTATCAAAGACATCACGGAAATTATCCGCGACGCCCTCTAGGACAAGGACCCAAGACAAGGAGACAGGCATGGAAGCCATGGCCATCAAAAACATGCTGCGGCAGCGCGCCTTGAGTCCGGGCGACAACCATCTCGGCGATGTGCTGGTGGTCGGCGGCGGCATCAGCGGCATTCAGGCGGCGCTCGATCTGGCGACGGCTGGTTTCAAGGTCTATCTGGTCGATAAAGCGCCGACCATCGGCGGCAAGATGTCGCAACTCGACAAGACCTACCCGACCATCGACTGTTCGATGTGCATCGAGTCGCCCAAATTCATCGAGTGCGACCGCCATCCCAACATCGAGATCATGACCTACACCGAAATCGAAGCCGTCGAAGGCGTGGCTGGCGATTTCACGGTCACGCTGATCAAGAAGCCGCGCTACGTCAATGCCGACGCCTGCACCGGCTGCGCCGCCTGCACCGAATACTGCCCGGTCAAGGTTCCCGACCCCTTCAATCAGGAACTGTCGCTCAACAAGGCGGTGCATATCTATTTTTCGCAGGCCGTGCCACTCGTCACCTACATTGATGACAACTGCCTCTATCTCAAGGACAAATCCTGCACCATCTGCCAGAGCGTCTGCGGCGAAAAAGGCGCCATCGACTTCACCCAGACGCCGGAAAAAATCAATATCAAGGTCGGCGCAGTCGTGCTGTCGCCCGGTTATGAGACTTTCGACCCGAAAATTCGCGGCGATTATGCCTACGGGACTTACGAAAATGTCGTCACCAGCCTCGATTTCGAGCGCCTGCTCTGCGCCACCGGGCCGCACGAGGGGCAGATCCTGCGCCCTTCGGACAAGAAACATCCGCATAAAGTGGCATGGCTGCATTGCGTCGGTTCGCGCCAGGTAACGCCGGGCGGCAATACCTACTGCTCGGCAGTGTGCTGCGCTTACACGCAAAAACAGGTGATCCTCGCCAAGGATCATGTGCCGGAACTCGAAGCAAAAATATTCCACAACGACATCCGCGCCTACAGCAAGGATTTCGAGCGTTTCTA
>JAITWU010000049.1 GCA_031285115.1 Azonexus sp.
TGCCGATGGCGGTAATGATCTGGACAGGCTCCGGCTGCCCGCCTGCTGGCGTCGACCGGCGCGGGTGCGGGTGAATGCCTGAGGCGGGCGCGATCTTTCAGCGCAGCAGATTTTTCAGCGCATACAGCGCATCGAGCGCCTCGCGCGGTGTCAGGCTGTCGGGGTCGAGGGCGGTCAGGCGTTCGATGGCCGGGTGGGGTTCCGCCGCTGTCGGCTCGGGCGGCAGGGGCTGGGCGAAGAGATCGGGTTGCAGCGGGTCGGCGGCGCGTTGTTCAAATTCACGCAACTGTTTGCGGGCGGCGCGCACGACGGCGGACGGAATGCCCGCCAGGGCGGCGACCTGGATGCCGTAGCTCTGGTTGGCCGGGCCTTCTTCGACGGCGTGCATGAAAATGATGCGGTCGTTGTGTTCGACGGCGCCGAGGTGGACGTTGGCGAGTTCGGGGTATTCGTGGGCCAGCCGCGTCAGTTCAAAGTAATGCGTGGCGAACAGGGTCAGGCTGCGGTTTTTTTCGATGAGATGGCGCAGTATCGCGAAGGCCAGCGCCATGCCATCGAAGGTCGAGGTGCCGCGCCCGATTTCGTCCATCAAAACGAGGCTTTGCGCTGTGGCGTGGTGCAGGATGGCGGCGGCTTCGGTCATTTCGACCATGAAGGTCGAGCGGCCCGAAGCCAGATCGTCAGACGCGCCGATGCGCGTGAAAATGCGGTCGAGCGGGCCGAGCACGCAACGCTCTGCCGGGACGAAGCTGCCGATGTGGGCGAGCAGGGCGATCAGCGCCACTTGACGCATATAGGTCGATTTGCCGCCCATGTTGGGGCCGGTGATGAGCAATAACCGCCTGCTTTTGGCAAGTTCATCGGCCAGTTGGCAATCGTTGGCGATGAAGGTTGCGGCCTCGCCCGCCAGTTCATTTTCAACGACCGGGTGGCGACCGGCGACGATGCTCAACTGTGTTTCAGCGACAAAAACCGGGCGGCACCAGTTGCGTTTCAGGGCCGTTTCGGCGAAACCGGCGAGCAGGTCGAGTTGGGCGACGGCGCGGGCGATTGTCTGCAAAACCGGCACGGCGGGCGAGAGGGCGTCGAGAATTTCTTCGTAAAGCTGTTTTTCCGTCGCCAGCGCCCGCTCCTGCGCCGACAGCGCCTTGTCCTCAAACGTTTTGAGTTCCGGCGTGATGTAGCGTTCGGCGTTTTTCAGCGTCTGGCGGCGGCGGTAATCGTCGGGGATTTTATCGACATGGGTGTGCGTGACTTCAATGTAAAAGCCGTGCACCTTGTTGAATTCGACTTTGAGGCTGGCAATGCCGGTGCGCGCCCGTTCGCGGGCTTCCATGTCGATGAGGAAAGCGCCGCAGTTGTCGTTGAGCGAGCGCAGTTCATCGAGCGCGGCATTGAAGCCGGGGGCGATGACGCCGCCGTCGCGCACCTGGGCGCCGGGTTCGGCGGCGATGGCGCGGATCAGCAGATCGAGCGCCGCAGCGGGGGCGTCGAGATCGCCGTGAATTTCGGCAAGCAGGGCGGAAACACTTTCGGCAAGCGGCGTCCGCATGGCTGGCAGGCGCTGGAGCGCCTCGCGCAGACTGGCGAGATCACGCGGACGGGCGTTCTTGAGCGCGATGCGCCCGGCGATGCGTTCGATGTCGGCGATGCCGCGCAGCGTTTGGCGCGTTGCATTGGCTAAATGGCCGTAATCGGCCAGCAGCGCCTCGACTGCGCCATGACGCGCAGCGGGAACGGTGCGCTCGCGCAGCGGGTGGTGCAGGGCGTGGCGCAAAAGGCGCGACCCCATGCTGGTGACGCAGTTGTCGAGGAGCGAAAACAAGGTTGGCGCGGGCTGGCCGCGCAGGGTTTCGGTCAATTCCAGATTGCGCCGGGTGGCGAGGTCGAGGCCGAGGTAGGCGTTTTCCGTCTCCACGGTGAGGGCGCGCAAATGCGGCAGCTTGCCCGATTGCGTCGCCTGGGCGTACTGCAACAGCGCCCCGGCGGCGGCGATGGCGGGTTTCAAGCCATCAGCGCCAAAACCGGCGAGCGAGGCGACGGCGAACTGCTCGCACAGCAGGCGGCGGGCCGAGTCGATGTCGAAATGCCAGTCCGGCAGGCGCGTTTGCGCCGCCGTCAGCGCCCAATCCGGCGTCCAGCCTTCGGGATGGAGAATTTCCGCCGGGCGGATGCGCTCCAGCGCCGTCGCCAGTTGCTCGACCGGCGTTTCGAGCAAAATAAATTCGCCGCTGGCCAGATTGAGCCGGGCGACGCCCGCCGTGTTGCGCGCCACGGCGACGGCCAGCAGCCAGATGTCGGTCTTGTCATCGACCAGCGAGGCGTCGGTCAGCGTGCCTGGCGTCACGATGCGCGACACCGCCCGCTCGACCGGCCCCTTGCTCGTCGCCGGATCGCCGATCTGCTCGCAAATGACCGCCGACTCGCCCATTTTGACGAGGCGGGCGAGGTAAGGCTCCAGCGCATGAAACGGCACCCCGGCCATCTTGATCGGCACGCCCGCCGACTGGCCGCGCGCGGTCAGCGTGATGTCGAGCAGCCGCGCCGCTTTCTCAGCATCGTCAAAGAACAACTCGTAAAAATCGCCCATCCGGTAAAACAACAGGGTGCGCGGATGCTGGGCCTTGAGCGCCAGATACTGCCGCATCATCGGCGTGTGGGTGGCTTCGCTGCTCATTTCATTACTGCTTTTCTTGTTCAATGGTCGACTCGTCGGGATCAGGAGGTTGGTTCGTTTCCGCCTTCGGCTGCATGAAAGCAGCGGCCACGGCGGCGAGGACGAATACCGTGGCGAGAAAGAGAAAACTCTGGGCATAGGCAGTGTAAATGCCGGGCGGCGTTACGCCATGCGCCGTTTCGCGCCATTCGATAAAGACGGCCATGATCGCCACGCCCATGACGCCGCCCAGTTGCCGGGCATAGCTGACGATGACCGAGGACTGGCCGAGTTGCTGCGCCTGCACATGGCGCAGGGTCGCCAGATTGAGCGCTGGCAGGATGAGGCCCATGCCGAGGCGGCCAAGCACCGTAGCCATGATGATCGCGGCGTATTGAATGGCCCCGCCCAGGGCCGCGAAGATGAAGAAAGAGGCGCTCAAAACGATGAGGCCAAGGAGCGTCACCCATTTGGGCGGATAACGGTCAGCCAGATGCCCGGCCAGCGGCAGCGTCAGCACCAGCGCGATGCCGGAAGGCAAGAGGGCGAGACCGGCGGCGCTGGCGGAAAAGGACAGGGCGTTCTGGAGAAAAACCGGGATCAGATAAGTCGAGCCATAGAGGCCAAAGCCGTAGGCGAAAGCGACGATGCTGCCGAGGGCAAAAGTGCGCTGCTCAAAGAGCCGCAAATGAATGATCGGATTTTTCCGCCGCCGGGCATGGCGGTAGTAAAGCGCCGCGCCGCTGGCGGCGACGAGGCCGTGGCCGAGCGTCCACGGCGAAGCGAGGCCGCTGTGTTGCAGGCTGGAGATGCTTTCAATCAGCGCC
>JAITWU010000260.1 GCA_031285115.1 Azonexus sp.
GAAAGCGATTGCGCCATCTGCCTCATGCACATGCAGGGTGAGCCGCGCACCATGCAGGCAGCGCCGGTCTATGGCGATGTGTGGCCGAAGTCCGTCAGTTTCTCGCCGCCGCCGTCGACCGCTGCCGCCGGGCGGGCATTGCTGACGAGCGGCTGGTGGTCGATCCCGGTTTCGGCTTTGGCAAAACGCTCGAACACAACCTCGCGCTATTGCGCCGGATCAAGGCCGTGACGATCGACGATCTGCCGCTGCTGGCGGGCCTTTCCCGCAAATCCATGCTCGGCGCGATCACCAAACGACCAGTCGAAGAGCGGCTGGCCGCCAGCGTCGCCGCCGCCGTGCTGGCCGCTGATAGAGGTGCGCGAATTTTGCGCGTGCACGATGTCGCGGCGACCCGCGACGGTTTGGCCGTCTGGTCGGCCATTCAACAAGGAGATTGACCATGGGCAGAAAATATTTCGGCACCGATGGCGTGCGCGGGCGCGTCGGCGAAACGCCGATCACCCCGGATTTCGTCATGCGTCTCGGCCATGCCGCCGGTCGCGTGCTGCTTGGCGAATACTGCCTGCCCGCGGGCGAGCGGCCCCAGGTGCTGATCGGCAAAGACACCCGGCTCTCCGGCTACATGCTCGAATCGGCGCTGGAAGCCGGTTTTTCGGCAGCGGGCGTCGATGTCTGCCTGGTCGGCCCGCTGCCAACCCCGGCGGTAGCCTACCTGACACGCGCCCTGCGCTTGCAGGCCGGGATTGTCATCTCCGCCTCGCACAACCCGTATTACGACAACGGCATCAAGTTTTTCTCCGGCGAAGGCAGCAAATTGCCCGATGTCGTCGAACAGGCCATCGAAGCTGGCATCGACCAGCCGCTCGTCTGCGTCCCGGCAGCCGAACTCGGGCGGGTGCGACGCATCGAAGACGCCCGTGGCCGTTACATCGAATTCTGCAAAAGCGCCTTCCCCAACGCGCTCGACCTGCGCGGCCTCAAAATCGTCGTCGATTGCGCCCACGGCGCGGCCTATCACACCGCGCCCAGCGTCTTTCATGAGCTTGGCGCTGAAGTCATCACCATCGGCGTCCAGCCCAATGGCCTCAACATCAACGACGGCGTCGGCGCTACCGCGCCCAAGGCCCTGGCTGCGGCAGTCGTCGCCCATCAGGCCGACCTCGGCGTCGCCCTCGATGGTGATGCCGACCGCCTGCAAATGATCGACGCCGCCGGGAACCTCTACGACGGCGACCAACTGCTCTACGCCATCGTCAAGAGCCGCCTGCGCAGCGGCCCGGTCAAAGGCGTCGCTGGCACGCTGATGAGCAATCTCGCCCTCGAACACGCGCTCGGCAAACTCGGCATCCCCTTTGGCCGCGCCGCCGTCGGCGACCGCTACGTGGTCGAAATGCTAGGCGACAAAGGCTGGCTCTACGGCGGCGAAAACTCCGGCCACATCCTCACCCTCGACCGCCACACCACCGGCGACGGCACCATCGCCGCCTTGCAAGTGCTGGCGGCGCTGCGCGAAGAAGGCGGCGACCTGCAATCGCTCCTCGGCGACCTCACGCTCTACCCGCAGAAGTTGATCAACGTGCCGATCAGCAAAGATTTCGCCTGGAAAACCGACGCCCAAATCAGCGCCGGGTTAAGCGCGGTCGAACAACGCATGAATGGCCGTGGCCGGGTGCTGCTCCGCGCCTCCGGCACCGAACCTCTGTTGCGCGTCATGGTGGAAGGCGAAGACGCGGAGGAAGTCACGGCCAGCGCCGAACAACTGGCCGGGGTGGTGCGGGCGGCGGTGGGCGGCAGTGGGCAACCAAGGCCCGCCGGTCAATGATGGATTCATGGCGTTACACAAAAGGGTAGTAAACGACACAACCCGGAACATGGTGACTCTGTTATGGTAAAAGCCACAAGACCATGACAATTCGCTCCAGCCAGAGCGACGACCAAGGAGACAAAACCCATGTCCATGACCAACGGATTTCCCGGCGGGCCGCTGGCCGCCATTGCGGCGCGCACGGCGCTGGTGCTGGAAACCAACAATCTGCGCGGCGGCGACGCCGCGCGGGTGGTGGGCAGCCTCAAGCGGCTGGTGGCCGAACTCACACAGCAAACCGTGCCGCTGCCGCAACTCGGGCAATGGATCATCACTCACGACGGCCTCCCGGTTGAAGCGCGCAACGCGTTGACGGCGCTGGCCGGACGCTCGATTGATTTCAGCGAAATCGACGCCAACACCAATTATTACGAAGCGAAAAATGCCGGTTTCGCCAGCGTCGACGCCGAGCGCTGCGATTATGTCGTCTTCGCCGACGCCGACTGCCGCCCCGAGCGCGACTGGCTGGCGCAACTGTTGACGCCCTTCACGCAAACCGGCCCGGCTGCGCCGGTCGCGGTGGCCGGTCGCACGAGCTATGCCGCGAGCGTCTTCGGCGTGGCGCTGACTGCGATTGATTTCATGTATTTCCCGAGCGAACTCGCCCCCGGCGCGACGCGCAATTTCTACGCCAACAATGTGGCTTTCCGCCGCGATCTCTTTGCCCGCTACCGCTACCAGCCGCTCACCGGCGTCTATCGCGGCCATTGCCAGGTGCTCGGCCTGAAACTGCGCAGCGCGGGCGTGCCGGTGCAATACGTCAGCGCCGCCCACACCGAGCACCGCATCCCCGATTCCCGCCGCGAAACGCTCAAGCTGCGCTGGCTGCGCGGCGAAGATACGGTCGGGCTGACGCCATTTCTGGTCAACACCCATCTGCCGCCCGGCTGGCGCTGGCTGGGCCGCAGCGGCCCGCTCGGCCCGTTCTGCGTGCTGGCGGTGCGCCTCGGATGCAGTCTGCGCGCCCTCAACCATCAGGACTTGCCACGGCTGGGGCCGCTCCGCTATCTCGCGGCGCTCTGCCTGACCATCGCCATTTCGGCGGTCGATACGCTCGGCGCGCTGGCCCGTGGCAGCGGCCTGTCCACGGCCCGGCGCGACCTCGAAGCCCTCTCCTACCACAAACCGTCAGCGGAGCAACCATGATTTCCTTCTCTTTCCGTCTGGCGGCGGCGCTTGCTTTATCCCTGTCCGGCATGAGCGCCCATGCCGATCCGGCGGAATACGCCGGACGCGGGATTTACCATTTTGCCTCGACCAGCGGCTGTCCGTTCGCCAGCCCGGCGCAAACTGATTGCAACCGCGTCACACTCGATGTGGCGGACGTTCGCGCCAGCGTCGATACAGACCGCCATGTCATCGTTTTTGCCAGTAGCGCCCGGCACGCCAAAGATGAGGTGCTCGGCGATGTTCTGCTTCAGGGCAGCGGCGTCGACGCCAAAGGCCGGCGCGTGCCGCTGAGTGTGCAGATGCTGTTGCGCCGCGACGGTGACCAGTGGCGGCCGGATATCTATGCCCGCTCGCCGACGGGCGGCAAGTTCCGCGACGTCCACTTCGACCCCTACCGCGTCAGCGGGCAGGAAAAAAACGGCGAGCGCGACCTGCTGACGCCGGACAAGGCGCGCCAACTGTTCGAGCGCCCTTCCCTCGCCGCGCGGCTGGCCAGCACCTTTGTCGCGGTGCGACCGACCGACCCGGAACGCCCGAGCGGCGCTGACATCACCATCGGCATCGGCCTTGGCCAATTGTCCGTCGCCGTGGCCCGGGTGAGCTTTGCTTCGCCGGAACCCGCCGCGATGGAAATCGACCGGGTACTGGCCAGCGGCGACTGGGCCATCGACTTTGCCGCGCTGAGTAACAAAATCCCGCTCTGGGCGGCGCAGCGGCAATTGTTTCTGTTCCGCCTCGACGGCAGCCCGCAGGTCAAAGACATGTTGATCAACGGCTTTCACAAGGGCGACCGGATCGAACTGGGCGTCCGCAATGGTCAAGGCTATCTGCGCGTCAATGGTCAGGAGGCGGCGTTCGCCGACGCGGCCCTGGCCGGACAAGCCTTCATGCAGGAAAGTTTCATGGGCCTCATCGTCGGCTGGCATCGCATGACCGAAGCGGCAACGCCGCCGGGCGCGCCATGAGCGAGCGCCGCGCGGACGCCGCCTTCGCCTGCCTCGAAGCGCCCGCGCCGCGCGGTCTGGCGCGGCTGCAAGCGGCGCTGGTCGACCGCATCAAACGCGCCGCAATCCGGCTGATGCACCGCAGCGCGGCGGGCGAATGCCTGATTCTGCGTCTGGGCTACATTGCCGAAGTCAGCACCGAACGCGCCTTGCAGGAAGATTGGACGGGACAAATGCCGGACTGGCTGATCCCGCTCAACGAGCGCCACCTGGCCGATGAACAGCGCCACGCCGCAGCGTTCGCCGAGGCCCTGCGCCAACGCGGCGTGACCACGGTTGACGCCGCCGCGCCCGATCCCTTGAGCCGGCGCAAGATCGCCCAATGGCGACGTCTGGCGCATCGTTATGCGCCGCGCTTTGAGCAGGGCCTGCTCGTGCCGGTCTATGCCACCGGCCTGTGCGCCGAGCAGATGGCGATGCGGGTGCTGGCCCGCCACTGCGCGGTGATTGGCGAAAATCATCCGCTCTATCCGCTGCTGTCGCGCGTTCTCAGCGACGAAGCCCACCATGTGCGGCTGTGTATGCAGGTGCTGCAACGCCTCGTCACGCCCGGCGAAAGTCGGCAACTGGCCGCGCTGTTGGCGAAGGCGCGGGCGATTGACGCAAGTTTCGGCGTCACCGGCGCGCTGGCGATGTATCTCGCAGTCGGCTTCCACTGGCTGCACTCCGGCGTCCGCCGCGCGGCTGCCGTCACATAAGCGGCAGCGGCAACGTCATGGCGCTGCGCATCGTCTATCTCGCCACCGCCGACGCCCGTGGGCACCTGATGCGCGCGCAATTGCTGGTACATGCCCTGCGCGCCGCCGGAGCAACGGTCGAGGCGCTGACCACCGCCGACGCCGGGCGAGATTTTCTCCTCGCTTTCGGCATCGATGCGCCGATCCTGTCGCGCCACTACGCGGTTCAGTTCGACACGCGGCAAAACATGCTGCGTGAAGCCACCGACCGCAATGTCGCGCATTACGTATTCCGGCCTTCGCGCATGTTGCGCGACATCGCCCAGCTACGGCCACTGTTGCGCCGGGCCGATCTCATCATCAACGATTCCTTCCATCCCGCCCTGCTCGTCATGGGCGCGCTGCCGGGCTGGCGGCGAAAGGTTGTGCACGTCTATGGCGGCAGCTTGCGGCAGGCGCTGGTCGACAACTTCGCAGGCCGTCTGCCGCGCCTCGCAGCCCGCGCCTTTGGCGCCATCATCGGCAGCATGATCGAAGCGGCGCGGGGCAGCATCGAGCATGATTTCGCCAGCGATTTCACCACCGAATCCGCAACCAACTCCGCCACCGCCGCGCAGGCGCGGCGCTACCGGCTGCCAACGCCGATTCCGGTGATTGGCGAGCCGCCTCCCGGCGGCGCAGCGGATGCGGCGATTTATCTCAACCCGCATTTCCGCGATGCGGCGCTGGCGCACGCTTTGTCCGCAGGTCTCGACGCTGCCGGGCTGACGGCGCACCGGGTCGGCGAAGGCTATGCCGGAGACGGAC
>JAITWU010000068.1 GCA_031285115.1 Azonexus sp.
GGCGGCGCAGGCGATCAGTTGGTGGAGCAGGTTGGTATCGGTCATGGCGCTGAATCAGGGGGAGGAGAATATGCCAGTGTATCGTTTTTGCCGGAAAAGCCCCTCTTCCTTGGTGGGAGGCCAGGGCAATCGCACGAATGCTCCTGTCGTAGGTTGTTGGAATAATCTTTAGATTGGTTCAAGCCGCGTCGGCAACTGCCTGATAAGCTGCCGCGTCGAGCAGTTTGTCGAAATCCGCCGGGTTGTCCGGTTTGAGCTTGAACAGCCAGGCGGCGTAGGCGTCTTGGTTGACTGATTCCGGGGCGTCGACTGCTGCCGGGTTGATTTCAGTCACCGTTCCGGCTAGCGGCGCGTAAACGTCGGCGGCGGCTTTGACGGATTCGACGACGGCGATTTCCTTGTCGGCTGCAAAATGCGCGCCGACTTCCGGCAGTTCGATAAAAACCAGATCGCCGAGCGCCTCTTGAGCGTGGTCGGTAATGCCGACGGTGATGCTGCCGTCGGCGTTTTTGAGCAGCCATTCGTGCGAGGCGGCGTATTTGAGGTGGGCGGGGACTTGGGACATGGTGATCTCCTGAATGAGGGAACGGAATTATAGCGGCCCGCAAAAATCCTCATGCCTGGTGACGGCTGATTGTTACGGGCAGCGGGCGTTCATTGGTCTTCTGGCGGCGGGCTGGTTGCGTCTGCCGCCGGGTGTGGGGGGCGGCGGCGGTTGATCCGCTCGACTTCGGCGACATCATTGGCGCATGGGGCTGGCTCGGCGAACAGGTAGCCTTGCGCTTCGGCGCAGGCGGCTTCGGTGACGAAAGCGAGTTGTTCCCCGGTTTCGACTTTTTCGGCGACGATGGTGATGTCGAGGTGTTTGCCAAGCTGGGCGATGGCGTTGACGATGGCGGCGCAATCGGCGCGGGTGATGGCTTCGCTGATGAAGGAGCCGTCGATTTTGATTTTGTCGAAGGGAAAAGCCCGCACCAGCGTAAATGACGAGAAGCCGGTGCCGAAATCGTCAAGGGCGATGCGCACGCCGATTTTTTTCAGCGCCTCCAATTCTTTGACGACCATGTTTTGATTGCGGATGAGCGCCGTTTCGGTGATTTCGATTTCCAGCCGGGGGGCCGCCAGACCGCTTTGTGCGAGCGCCCCTTTGATGACTTCGACCAGCGTTCCCTTGCCGAGCTGGGCGGCCGAGATATTGACCGCGACGCGCGCCAGATTCGTCCAGCCGAGGGCTTCGCGGCAGGCGCGCTCAAGGACGAACTGGCCGATCTGCTCGATCAATCCGCATTCTTCGGCGACCGGGATGAATTCGGTTGGCGGGATCCAGCCAAGCAGCGGGTGATGCCAGCGCAACAGGGCTTCCTGGCAGGTGATCCGTTTGCTCTCGATGTCGATGATCGGCTGATAGAAAACGAAAAGTCCGCTGTTGAGTTCGAGGGCTTCGCGCAGCCGCGTTTCGAGGTTGAGGCGGGCGAGCGCCTGCACTTCCATGTCGGACGAGAAGAGGCAGAATCTTCCTTTGCCCTGGTCTTTGGCGGCATAAAGCGCCATATCGGCCCTGGCCAGCAGTTCGGTGATGCTGTGGCCGTGCTCCGGGGCGATGGCGCAGCCGATCGAAGCGCCGACTCTGGCGCGCCGTTCGCGGGGGAAGCTTTTGTGTCGGCTATGGCGGTTCGAGACGCGCCGGTCGGAGCCAAGGGTGTAAGGAACGCTCAAGCGGGCAATCAGCGTGTCGGCGATGGTCGTGAGCTGGTCGATGTGGGTGTCGTGCAGCAGGACGACGAATTCGTCGCCGCCGATGCGGCCCAGCGTCATGTTGGCGAGATTGCACGCTTCGCGCAGCCGGTCGGCGACCAGCTTCAGGAGTTCGTCGCCAGCGCTGTGGCCCTGCGCGTCGTTGATGACCTTGAAGCCGTCGAGGTCGATATAGAGCAGCCCGGTCACCGCCCCCGGCGTCGCCAGGGAGTTTTCCAGACTGGCCAGCAGCGCCGGTCGGTTGGCGAGGCCGGTGAGCGAATCGTAAAGGGCGAGATGCTGGATGCGCTCTTCGTTTTGCGCTTCTTTGGTGATGTCGCTGAAGGCGAACATCGGGCCGACATAGTTGCCAGCATGGTCGGTAATAGCCGAGACGAGCAGGTCATATACCTGCGGGCCGGAGCGAATGCGCGTGTGGAAGGGCAGGTTGCCGGGATCGGCAAGGAGTTTCTGCGGCTCGGCGACGCCCTGGCACAGCGCCTCGATCGAAGCGCCGACGATAGCGCCGCCATCAACGCTGCCATCAACGCCGCCGTCGGCGCTGGATATGAGATGCGGCCAATCGCGCAGGGTGCGTTTGGCCGTTTCGTTCATATAGTTGATTTGCAGGTTTTCCCGATCGGCGGTAATCACGTTGATCGGCATTTCATCGAACATGTGCAGCAGGCGCTGCTGCGCTTCTTCCCGGCGCAGCAATTCGGCTTGCGCCAGGATTCGGGTTTCGAGGTTGGTGTAGTTGATCCAGACGGCGCTCAAGATCCCGGTCGAGACGATCAGGCCGATGAAGGCAATGGCGAGGAAGGTCGAACTACCCGCTTGCACGGTGAGGCAGGCGATGACGATGTTGACGCTGATCGTCATGAGCAGCCCGAGGGTGCGCAGGTAGGTCAGGATCGAGACGCAGCCGATCATGACCAGCGCCACATAAAAGACCAGCAGCCCCTGCTCCAGCGTGGTGGCGTAGCGGAACAGCAAGATCGCCCAGGCGCCGAGCGCCGCCGTCAGAGCGACCGCCAGCGTATTGAGGCGGCGCAGATCAGTGCGGATTTTCCCGAAGGTCAAAACCTCGTACCGGGTCCGCCACCAACTGACGGAACGATAGGCCGCCAGCAAGGTCAGGGCGAGCGGAACCCCGATACACAGCCAGATCGGGGCGTTGCTCATGAAGGCGCTGGCGACGCTCCAACTGGCCGCGACCAAGAGGGCATACAGCCAGGGGACTCTGGACCAGAAAAACCGGTGCTGCGCCGTGACCACCAAAGGATCGGCGGGCGCGGCGCGGAACAGAACGGCTAATTTGTTGAACAATGGTTTGGCGGTCATGCCTGCATATCGGGTTGGGAATGACGGATTTCAGAGTAAAAGCGGAATCGGTGATTTTATGCCAATATCACGTCGACAATGGCCGTTTCACTCAATGAGCGCCTTGCCCTGACGAACAAACGGCGGTTTGACGACATCGGCGGCGAGCAATTTGCCGCGAATATCAACCTCGACCCGCTCGCCCGCCCGGACGCCAAGGGGTAGACGGGCAAGCGCGATGGAAAGTTGCAGCGTTGGCGAGAAACTGCCGGAGGTGATTTCACCTTCGCCCTGCGCCGTGACGACTTTCTGATGGCCGCGCAAAACCCCCTTGTCGCGCAGGACAAGGCCGAGAAAGACATGCCGCTGACCGTTGGCCGCCAGCGCCGCCTTGCCGATGAAATCGCGCTCATCGTTGATAGCCACCGTCCACGCCATGCCCGCATCGAGCGGCGAAACGGTCTCATCCATATCCTGACCGTAAAGATTCATGCCCGCTTCCAGCCGCAAGGTATCGCGCGCGCCCAGGCCGCAGGGGGCGACGCCAGCGGCCTTGAGGGCATTCCACAAGGTTTCGGCCTCAGCCGCCGGGAGCATGATTTCGTAACCATCTTCGCCGGTGTAGCCGGTGCGGGCGATGAAATATTGGCCCGTTTCGGCAGCGAAAAAGGGCGGCAGTTCGGCAATTACCGGTTTGGTTTGCGATAACACCTGCCACACCTTGGCGCGGGCATTCGGCCCCTGCACGGCGATGATGCCTAGCGCATTTTCCCCCTCGCGGCGCGGCGCGATGTCGACGGCCAACTGCCATTGAGCGGCTTTCGCCCGCATCCAGGCGAGGTCTTTTTCGGCTGTCCCGGCATTGATGACGAGGCGAAAATGTCTGTCATCAAGAAAGTAGACAATCAAATCATCAATCACCCCGCCCGCCTCATTCAACATCGCCGAATACAGCGCCTTGCCTGAAACGGTCAGTTTGCTGACATCATTGGCCAGCAAGCGCGCCAGAAAAGCCCGGCAATCCGCGCCGGTGAGATCAACCGGACACATGTGCGAAACATCGAACATGCCGCAATCCTGGCGCACGGCGTGATGTTCCTCGATCTGCGAACCGTAATTGACCGG
>JAITWU010000070.1 GCA_031285115.1 Azonexus sp.
CTCCCCATTGGCTGCGCCAATAGGGAGGATCGAAAACCACGGTGGCTCCAAGTTCCTCCCCGTTGCGAAGCAATGGGGAGGGGGACCATGCGAAGCATGGTGGAGGGGTAGGCGAGCGCAAAGTCATGGTTGGCTTATTTACGGGCAAAGTTCTCAGCACTGCGTTGAAATGACAGGGAATTTGCTGCTCTGGCCCTGAGAGGGGGGGCGGCGATTGAGCTGCTTTCATCTGCTTCGCGCCAAGCTTGGCGCCCCCTATCCCCGGCCCTCTCCCAACAAGGGAGAGGGGGAAAACCGTGCGTATTTCTGAACGTATTGAATTGGAAATTGAATTACCGCTTCGCCGCAGGCGCCACCAATATGGTCTGGATACCCTGTTCCTTCAACCGCGCCTGGGCGGCTTCGGCTTCCTTGCGGGTGTGGAAGGGGCCGACCTGGACGCGGGTTTCGACATTGGAGGAGACGCCGCTCAAGGCCAGTTTGGCGCGCAGTTCTTCGGCCAGTTGCGGATTGGCGAAAACACCGGCTTGCAGGACGAAGCCGGAGACGATACGCGATACAGGCGGCTGTTTGGCCGCAGGCGTTGCGGCGGGTGGCGGCGCGACGGGTTGCGGCGGGGCGGTTTCTTCGGCGACGGTCGCCGGATGGCTGGTTGGCGCGGCGGGTGATTTCGCGGGCGCGGCCTGCTTGCCAGCGGGCGGCGGGATTGCTGGTGTTGCTTTGGGTTCGTTCCCGGACGCCGCCGTCGGCTGCGGCTCGACCACGGGCGGCGGCGGCGTGGTGTCGCCTTGTTCGGCGGGCGTTTCGGACGGATTTTCGGCGGGCGTGACCGGCTGTGATACTTCCTTTTTCGGGGCGACCGGCACCGGTTCGGTGAAGACCGGCGCTTCCGGTTCGTCCGGTCGGCTTGCCAGGCGGTCGAAAAAGGCCAGCACGCCGAGCAGAATGGCGACCAGCACGCCCGCCATGACCAGCCGCCGCGTCAGGTTGCCGCGCAGTTCGGCGGCGTCGTCAGCGCCGCTCGTCGTTTCGTCCCTGTCTGCCATTTTTCTTCCTCACCGCTCCTGATTTTTTGCCAGCGCCACGACCAGATCGGCCTCGGCGCGGGCGATGCCGCAGCGTTCGGCGATGATTGCCGGATCGTAACCCGCCGCCGCCATTTGCACCGCCTCGCCGTAAATCGGCGAAACCGTCTGCGCCGCTTGCAGGTGTGTCTGTATCTGCGTCTGCATCTGCGTCAACTCCTGTTGCATGTCCTGGCGCAGGGCGGCCAGTTCGCCGCGCAGGGCATCGACTTCGTCGCGCAACTGAAAAACCTCGCGTTCGAGGCGCTGCCGCTCGAATTCTTCCCTTGCTTCGCGCAGCGCCTGTTCCTTGAGCATTTCGACGGATGGCGGCAGCGGCGCGGCTTCGCTGACGGGCGGGTCTGGCGGCAGCGGCGGCGGGGTGAGGATGATCTTCGGCGGTCGACGGGCGAGGCCGAACATGCGCAGGATGACGACGAGGATGTACAGCGCGACCAGCGCGATCAGGACGATCACGCCTTCGCGCATACCGATCATCCAGCCGCCGGGGTCCATCGCCAGTGGCTTAGAAGCCCAGCGAATACTGGACGCCGGCGGTGTGCGCGCCGTTTTCGTACTCGCCGCGCAGCAGGTTGCCGTCACGGATCTGGGCGATTTTGGCGTCCCGCATCAAGAGGTAGGAATAACCGGCGTCGAGGCGGCCCCAGGCGCCGAGCAGCCACTGCACGCCGAAGGCGAGGCGCAGGCTGTCGGCGTCCGGCAGGCGGGCGGTGCGGCCATTGTTGCCGATCGGGCTGCGCTCCCAGGCGAAGCCGAATTTGAACTTGAAAATATCATTGACCCGGTAAGCCGCGCCCCAGGCCAGACGCCAGGAATTGCCGTAGGTGAAGGGTTCGGCGGCGAGCGCCGCGCCGCTGGCGCGGTCGGTGAAAACGACTTGTTTGAGGCGGTTCCAGCGGGTGTAGGAAAGGTCGCCCATCGCTTCCCACTGCGCCGAGACTTGCTGCCAGACGGAGAGGATGGCCGTTTCCGGCAGCGTAATGCTGGCGCGAGCGGCCTCTCCATCGACCTTGCCGTCGAGCTTGTGTTCGATGGCCGAGCGGTAGGAAATGCCGACCCGCATATTGGGCGACAGCGTAAACAGCGCCCCGGCGTTCCAGCCCCAACTGCCGTCGTCGCCTTTGAGGCGCTGACCGGCGCGGGAGAAATCGAGGTCGATGGTCTGGTAATCGAGGCCGAAACCGAGCGCGATTTTGTCGCTGAGGCGGTAGGCGATGGCCGGGTTGATGTTGAGAGTGCGGATTTCCGAATGTTGTGCCTGAGTCTGCCCAAGCCAGCCGCTGTCATAACGGGTATCGAGGGCAAACGGGCGGCTGACGCCAAGGCCCAGCGTCAGATCGGAACCCAAGCGGGCGCTGAGGCTGGCGTTGGGCAGGGAGAGCCAGCGCCCGGCGTCGCCGCCATCGCCAAGGCCGGGGCCGGATGAGCCTTTGTCATCGAAGTCGGCGATGGGACGCAAACCCGTGAAACCGGCGGAAAACTGCACGCCGTCGAGACGGGCGAGACCTGCCGGGTTGTAGTAAAGGCTGGCGGCGCTGTCGGCAGTCGCCGCTGAACCGGCATGGGCAACGCCGAGGCTCGAAGCGTCCTGCTCCCAGTTCTGGAAAGCGGCGGCGCTGGCCGTGGCGCTGAAGGCGGCGAGAAGCGCGACAGGCAGGATGCGCTTTGGCCCGCGTGCGAAAAAGCCGCTTGCCCCTTGCCGGGTTGTGGCGCGGGGGGCGGCGCTTCCGGCGACCGCGCCCCCTCTCCCTCTTTCCCTCTCCCGCAAGGGGAGAGGGACGATCATGCCGAGGCCGCTGTGGGCGACGAGTTTCATGCGATTGCCGGGAATGTCTTTCATCGTCGTCGAGATATTTTGGATAACCGCGTGATTCTATTACATTTTGCCCGGCATTTCGGGCGGCAGCGGGCGTTTGTTGCCGTGGCTGTCGATGGCGACGTAAGTCAGTTCGGCTTCGGTGACTTTGACGGTGATCGACTGACCATCACGATGCCGCTCGGCATAGACTTCGACGCGGACGGTGACCGAGGTGGCGCCGACGTGCACGATTTCGCCGTACAGGCTGACGAGGTCGCCGACCGAAACCGGTTGTTTGAAGAGAAAGGAATTGACCGAAACGGTGGCGACCCGGCCCCGCGCCCGCCGCCGGGCGGGAATGGCCCCGGCGATGTCGACCTGGGCCATGATCCAGCCGCCGAAAACGTCGCCGTTGGGGTTGAGGTCGGCGGGCATCGGCACCAGACGCAGGGTGACATCGCGGGCAGGCAGTGAGCAAAGGTTTTCCGGCATGAGAGATTCCTGTCGTCAAAAAGCAAATTGTCCCGGAAAGCGGCGGCTTTTCATATACTGACGGCCTCTTTCCCTGCCCGCCGTTCTTTTTCCATGCGCCGCGCCACCCTTGCCGCCAAGCCGCCCGCCGGTCAGCCTTTGCCTGACGCCCATATCTGGCTGACCCTGCGCACCCTGTTTCCTTACCTCTGGCGCTACCGGCTGCGCGTCGTGCTGGCGCTCGGCTGTCTGCTCGGGGCCAAGGTCGCCACGGTGGCGGTGCCGATGGTGTTCAAGGAGATGATCGACGGCCTTGCTCCTGCGGCGCAGGCGCTGGCGCTGCCGGTACTGCTGCTCTTGCTCTACGGCGCTTTGCGTTTTGCCTCGGCCTTATTTACCGAATTGCGCGAGCTGCTCTTTGCCCGTGTCACCCAGCGCGCCGTGCGGCAAGTCTCGCTCGAAGTCTTCAACCATCTGCACGCCTTGAGCCTGCGCTTTCATCTCGAACGCCAGACCGGCGGCGTCTCGCGCGACATCGAACGCGGCAGCCGCTCGATTTCCTCGCTCATTTCCTACACCCTCTACTCCATTTTGCCGACCCTGATCGAAATCGGCCTCGTGCTCGG
>JAITWU010000095.1 GCA_031285115.1 Azonexus sp.
CTGCCGCCAGCGGGCGACTAAAAGTCGCCCCTACAACACCCTTTTTCTCCCTCATGGGCTTTTTGCAGCGGATAAAAACGGTTGTTTTGTTGTCCAAAAGCATTCATGCGATTGCCCTGCCAACCCCCGCGACTTTGCGTCAACGCCTTGATGCGGCGGTGTTTTTCGTCAGAAAGACAAACCGTCAGCGTTGGCATTTTATTTCCCCTGTAACGGGTCTGCCTCAATCAGCATAATCCCGAGTGCCGCCGCCGCTTTGCGCAGATCGCTATCCAGACTTGCCAGCGGCAACGGAAGCGTCGAGGACGAAAGGCATCAGTATTTGCGCCCCTCATGCCGCAAGGAAAGCCGTTCCTCAAGCGAGATTTTGCCGGTACGGCGGCGCAAGGCTTTGAGGTTGGCGATGGCCTTGTCGATTTCGGCGAGGCGTCCGCTGGGTTCGGGAACGATACGCGCCACCGGATGGCCGTGGCGCGTAATGCGGAAGGTTTCGCCGCGCTCGACCTCGTCAAGAATCTGGAGCAAGTGCGTCTTGGCTTCTGATGCCCGGATGTCGTGTGTGATCGTCATGGCAAGCCACCAAACTGGTCAATTTAACTGGTCTAAATTCTGATACAAGGGGGGCGCAATGGGTAGGACGCAGCGAAGCCCATCACCACCGACGGCGGCCCTCAAGCCGCCGCTGGCAGTTTCTGCAATAGCGCCAGCGTTCGCGCTACCTGGTCGCGCAGTTGGCGGCGGTCGATGACCATGTCGATGGCGCCTTTTTCGAGCAGGAATTCGGCGCGCTGGAAGCCTTCGGGCAAGGTTTCGCGCACGGTTTGTTCGATCACGCGCGGCCCGGCGAAGCCGATCAGGGCGTTGGGTTCGGCCATGACCACGTCGCCGACGAAGGCAAACGATGCCGAGACGCCGCCCATGGTCGGGTCGGTGAGGATGGAAATGAAGGGCAGGCCAGCTTCGGAAAGTTTGGTCAGCGCCGCCGTGCTTTTGGCCATTTGCATGAGGGAAAACAAGCCTTCCTGCATCCGCGCGCCGCCGGAGGCGGTGATGCAGATGAAGGGGGCTTTTTGTTCGACGGCGGCTTGCACGCCGCGCACGAAACGCTCGCCGAGGACCGAACCCATCGAGCCGCCCATGAAGTCGAATTCAAAGGCGGCGGCGACGACGGGCATTTCTTTGATCGCGCCTTGCAGGACGACCAGCGAGTCGCTCTCGCCTGTCTCGCGGTTGGCTGCCATGAGGCGTTCCGGGTATTTTTTGGAATCTTTGAATTTGAGGCTGTCGACCGGCACGACTTCGCCGCCGATCTCGAACCGGCCCTCGGCGTCGAGCAGCAAATCAAGGCGCTGGCGGGCGTTGATGCGGTGGTGGTAGGCGCATTTGGGGCAGACTTGCAGGTTGTTTACGAGGTCGGTGGCGTAGAGCACGGCTTCGCACGCCGGGCATTTGCTCCACAGCCCCTCCGGCAGGGTGTTGCGGCGCTGCGGGTTGCCTTGCTCGCGCTTGATTTTGGGGGGCAGCAGTTTGGTCAGCCAGCTCATTTTTACCCTTTCACTTGATCCATGCCGCGCCGCAGTTCCAGCGCCAGCGCCTTGACGTTGGCGCAGACGGTGGCGGCGGTCGATTTTTCGATTTCTTCCATAAACCGGCTGCCGACGACGACGGCATCGGCAAAACGGGCGATACGCCCGGCGGTGGCGGCGTCCCGGATGCCAAAGCCAACGCCGACCGGCAGCCCGGTTTTGGCGCGGATGGCGGGCAGGCGCTCGGCGACGGCGTCGACATTGAGCGCGGCGGAGCCGGTGACGCCTGCGAGCGAGACGTAATAGACATAGCCCTTGGCAATGGCCGCGACTTGGGCGATGCGCTCGGGCGATGAGGTCGGGGCGATGAGAAAAATCGGGGCGATGTCGCGCCTTTTCATTGCCGCGCCAAAGGCTGCGGCTTCTTCCGGCGGGTAGTCCACCACCAGCACGCCGTCGACGCCCGATTGCGCGGCTTTGTCGGCGAAGGTTTCCAGACCCATCGCTTCGATCGGGTTGGCGTAGCCCATCAGCACCACCGGCGTTTTGTCGTCAACCGCGCGAAAGGCGCTGACCAGTTGCAGCACCTTGGTTAAGCTCATGCCGCGCGCCAGGGCGCGTTCGGAAGCGCGCTGGATGGTCGGGCCGTCGGCCATCGGGTCAGAAAAGGGCACGCCCAGTTCGATGATGTCGGCCCCGGCTTCGACCAGCGCCTGCATCAGCGGCACGGTCAGTTCCGCCGCCGGGTCGCCCGCCGTCATAAACGGAATCAGCGCCTTGCGGCCTGCGCTGTTGAGCCGCGCAAAGGTTTTTTCGATTCTCGACATCAGAAGCTAATCCCGGATTTTTCGGCCACGGTGTGCATGTCCTTGTCACCCCGGCCAGAGAGGTTGACCAGCAGAATCTTGTCTTTGCCGAGCGTTGGCGCGATTTTCAGCGCATAGGCCAGCGCATGGCTCGATTCCAGCGCCGGGATGATGCCTTCGAGGCGGCACAGGTCGTGAAACGCCTTGAGCGCCTCGTCATCGTCGATCGGCTCATAACAGGCGCGGCCCGTATCCTTGAGCCAGGCGTGCTCGGGGCCGACGCCGGGGTAATCGAGACCGGCGGAAATGGAGTGGGTGTCGATGATCTGGCCGTTTTCGTCCTGCAACAGATAGGTGCGGTTGCCGTGCAGGACGCCGGGGACGCCCGCCGTCAGCGAGGCGGCGTGATGACCGCTGGCAATGCCGCAACCGGCGGCTTCGACGCCAACCAGCCGAACGCCCGGCGTGTCGAGGTAAGGGTAGAAAATGCCCATCGCGTTCGACCCGCCGCCGACGGCGGCAATCACCACATCCGGCTGGCGTCCGGCGATTTCCGGCATTTGCGCGAGACACTCCTCGCCGATGATTTTCTGGAAATCGCGCACCAGCATCGGATAAGGATGCGGCCCGGCAACCGTGCCGATGATGTAGAAGGTGTTGCCGATATTCGTCACCCAATCGCGCATTGCCTCGTTCAGCGCGTCTTTCAGCGTTTTTGAACCGGCTGCGACCGGCACCACGGTAGCGCCGAGCAATTTCATGCGATAGACGTTGGCGGCCTGGCGGGCGACATCTTCCGCGCCCATATAGACCACGCACTCAAAGCCGTAACGGGCGGCCACCGTGGCCGTGGCGACGCCGTGCTGACCGGCCCCGGTTTCGGCAATGACGCGCGGCTTGCCCATGCGTTTGGCGAGCAGCGCCTGGCCGATGCAGTTATTCACCTTGTGGGCGCCGGTGTGGTTCAAGTCTTCGCGCTTCAGATAGATTTGCGCTCCGCCGAGCTGGTCGGAAAGCCGCTTGGCGTGGTAAATCGGCGAGGGGCGGCCAACGAAATGCTTGAGTTCGTATTCATATTCGGCGCGAAAGGCCGGATCGGCCTGCGCCCCGGCATAAGCGGCCTTCAACTCATCGAGCGCGCCGAACAGCGTCTCGGCAACGAAAACGCCGCCGTAAGGGCCAAAATGCCCGCTGGCGTCGGGGAAGTTATAGTGATTCATCGGCTTTCCGTACTGCCGCCACGAAGGCGGCGATTTTGTCGTGATCCTTGATGCCCTTCTCCGCTTCCACCCCGGACGAAACATCCACCGCCGCCGGTCGCACGCGGCGGATGGCGTCCCCCACGTTGGCGGCGTCCAGCCCGCCTGACAAGACGAGAAAACCGGGCAGATCCGGCGGAATCAAAGTCCAGTCAAAAACATGACCGCCGCCGCCGTAACCATCGACAAAGGCATCGAGCAGCAAGCCACGGGCAGCGGAAAAAGAGCGGGCGAATTCTACCAGATCAAGCCCCGCCCTCACCCGCGCCGCCCGCAGCCAGGGTCTTGAAAACTGACGGCAAAACGCCGCGTCCTCGTCGCCATGAAATTGCAGGAGCGAGAGCGGCGCTTCCTGACAGGCGGCGGCAATGACGGCGGGCGTTTCATTGACGAAGAGGCCGACGGCATCGACAAAAGGCGGAATCCGCCGGGCCAGTTCCGCCGCCCGCTGCGGCGTCACATAACGCGGGCTGGGCCGGTAAAAGACGAAGCCGATGGCGTCCGCGCCTGCGGCGACGGCGGCGTCCACGTCGGCCTCGCGGGTCAGGCCGCAGATTTTGATGCGGGTTTTCATGTCAGCAATCCATCATCATCCGGCGCTGGCGGCAGGTTCCAGCGCGGCTCGTAGAGCGGGCCGCGAAAATACAGGCCGTCCGGCGCAAAAGTCGGCGCCGCCAGCCGCCGGTCTTTCATCTGCAATAACTCGCCCAACCACGCAGGCTCCTGCGCGCCTTTGCCGACATAAACGAGCGTCCCGACCAGATTACGCACCATGTGGTGCAAAAAGGCCGAAGCCTCGAAGTCGAAAATGAACAACGCCCCGCGCTGGCGCACGGTCGCCTCGCGCATGAGTTTGACCGGCGATTTGGCCTGACAGCCAGCGGCGCGAAAAGCGGAAAAATCATGCTCGCCCGGTAGCAAGGCGCAAGCCGCCTGCATCGCCTCAAGATCGAGCGGCCCGTGGAACCAGCCGACCCGCCCCTGCCACAGGCCGGGCCGCTGTGGCCGGTTGAGCAGCAAATAACGGTAACGCCGCCCGCAGGCGCTGAAACGGGCGTGAAAATCATCGGCCACCGGCTGCGCCCAGCGCACGGCGACGCTCGGCGGCAAATGCGTATTGACGCCGCGCACCCAGGCATCCTGCGGACGCTCAACCGGCGCATCAAAATGCGCGACCTGCTGCGTCGCATGAACGCCAGCGTCGGTCCGCCCGGCGCAGAACGTACTGACAGGCTGCCCGGCAATCACGGCCAGCGCCGCTTCGAGCGCATCCTGCACCGTGCCGCCGCCCGCCTGACTCTGCCAGCCGTGGAAAGCGCCGCCGTCGTATTCGAGACCGAGAGCGATTCTCATAGCGCCAAGAAGCTGGAGGAAAGAAACAAAAGTCGGACTCCCAAAATACGCATGGCCCCTCGCGGGGCCATGCGCTCATGCGGCACTCGCCAGCTACGGATTTTACCCGCCGATGCGGGCGAGAACGGCCTTGGCTTGATCAGTGAGATCGGACGAGCCTTCGGCCAGAACCTCTTGCAGCAACTCGCGGGCGCCTTCGAGATCACCCATTTCCTCATAGGCTTTGGCCAGATCGAGTTTGGTATTGACCTCTTCCCAGTGCGGGTCATGCGCCGCCGACGTCGCTGGCGCGTCAGCCGCCGCCGGTGGAGCGCCGAGATCGAGGTTGATCGAACCCATGTCGAATTCCGGCGACGTCATCGGCTCGCCGAGGAAGACTGAATCGGTCAGACTGACATCAAACTCGACGCCGTCGCCGCCGTGCGCGGAATTGACCAGCGTCTGGGTTGTTTTCGCGTCACCTGGCAACGGCTCAATATCGAAAGACAGTGGCGCGACCACGGTCTCATCGCCGCTAAACCCGCCGGATGGCGCGCTGCCGCCGGTAGCGCCGCTGTGGCTGTCGCTGTTCGGCGCTACAACGACCACCGGCTCGACCGCCGGCTCGACTTCCATTTTCGCTGCTGCTGCCGCCGCTTTTTTCGCTTCCCGCTCTTCGCTGCCGACGAGGGTCGTGATCGCTTCCGACATGTGCAGATCAATGTCGGCTTCGGGCGGCGCGATTGTCGCCTGCGGCGCGGCATTCCTGTTCTGTGGTTGCGCCGCCGGTTTATCAATGACAAAAGCCGGCTCGTCGCTATCGTGATCGGTCAACAGCAGGTTGCCGACCACGGTTGTCTTCATCGTCCCGGATGGCACGCCGTCAGAGATGTCAAAATCAAGCGGGCCATCATCCTCAACCTTGGCTGGCGCAGGATTAAAGCCCGGATCAGCCGGGGCCGCCTTGCTGGCGGCGGGTTTTTCCGGCGCGCCCCCGGCGGCTTGCTGGATCATGCCAAAATCGAGGTTGACCGGTTTGGCTGGCGGCGCTTCCGGCTCTGGCTTTGCTTCCGGCAGGTCGGCCAGTTCGACCGACGACAGTCCAAGCGCCAGCGTGTCGCGCCCGACGCTGCTTGCTGGCTCGTCAGACGCCGACAGCCCCCCCAGATTGGCCGCCTGAGCCAGCGCGCCAGCAGCGGCAACAACCGTCTTCCGGTCAACATCGAGATCGGTGCTCATACCGACATCGTCGTCGGCAGATGGCGTCCTGGGCACAGCGCCGGAATACAACGGATTTTGTGGGTCAAGACCGGCGCCAAGGGAGGCCACTTTTTCCCACTCCGGCCCAATGCCGCCGCTCTGCGCATAGAGTTCGCTGGCCAGTGTTTCAAACTGCTTGACGCTGCGCCGGTTGGCGTAAATTTCCAGGAGCTTGGCGTGAATCGCCAGACGTTGCGGGTCTTTCTGCATGGCTTCGAGCAGAATTTCCTCGGCCTGCGTATCGCGACCATAAGCCATATAAACATCGGCTTCGGCGACCGGATCGACCTCGTCGGTATCAATCGAACCCGGCCCGGTCTGGCTGAAGTCACTGCTCTGCGGCGGCGTGTTGCCGGTATCGACGCTCTGGCCGCCGGTCATGCGAAACACCGAGTTCGGGCCAAGGCTGTATGTCACGGGCGCTGTCGTTGTCTCACCGGTCGCGCCGCTGCTGCGCCGACGGCGATAGATGAAATATCCAGCGGCCAGCGCCAAAACGGCAGCGCCACCGGCAAGCGGCAAGGGATCTGCAAAAACGCCATCGAGCATCCCCGGTTCTTCCGGTACTGGAAGCGGCAGCGGCGGGGGCTTCGGCGCTTTGACCGGCTCAGGCGGGGCGGGTGGCGGCGACACAGCAGACGCCGGTTCTTTGGCGGCTTCAGGCGCGGACGGCTCCTCAGCCGGCTTGACCGCTGGCGGCTCCTCGACCTTTGGCGGTTCGACCGGCTTCGCCTCGACTTTCGGCGGCTCAACCACGGGTGGTTCAACCTTCGGCGGCTCGGCAGGTTTTACCACCTCCGGCGCCTTCGGCGGCGCGACCGGAGCGACTGGCTTCGCTGCTTCCTTGCGTTCCGCCTCTTTACGTTCCGCTTCCTTGCGCTCGGCTTCTTTGCGTTCCGCCTCCCTGCGCTCCGCCTGCTTCTGCAACTCGCCCAGCTTCTGCTCTTTCAGCTCAAGCAACTTCTGCATGTCAGCATTGTTTTTTTCCAGCATCGCCACGCGCTCCTGGGCTTCCTTGAGCGCCTTGTCGCGGGCAATGCGGTCGGCCTCGGCGGCTTCCTTGCCGGCTGTTGCGGCGGCAGCCGCATCGGTGCGGGCGACCTTGACCTGATCCCTGGTTTTCTCGGCAGGGGCTACGGGTTCCTGCACCTTGGGCGTAATCGCGCCGGAACTGGCCTGCCCCCCCGTCTCAGTCGCCGCCGGAGCGCCTGCCGCCGCCGCCGCCAGTTTCTCGCGATAGCCGTTCCAATCGGCGGTCTGCGTCTTCAAGATGCGCTTGGCTTCGCCTTCGGGAATGGCGGCAACCGTTTCCTGGTCGGGCAGGTTGAGAATGGCGCCGGATTTCAGGCGATTCATGTTTTTGCCGGAAAACGCCTCGGGATTCTCGCGGAACAGGCCAACCAGCATCTGTTCGAGGGAGACGCCCTGATACTGGGTCTCGCTGGCGATTTTACGCAGGTTTTCCCCCGTCTTGACGACGTGGGTCTGACCATTCGCTGGCTCTTTATTCGCTATCTCTTTCGGCTCTTCCCTGGGCGTCGCTTCCCGCGCTGGCGGTTTGTCACGCGGCGCTGCGGCAACCGGAGCCGGTTGCGCGCCACCGCCCTTGACCGTATCGACGACGCGGGCATTGACTGCCGGTGGCGCCTGTTTGACCCCCACATCCTGCGGATCGAGAAGGAAAGTGTATTCACGGACAAGACGCCCGGCTGGCCAGTTCAACTCGACCAGAATATCGAGAAAAGGCTCATTGACGGGCTTGGTCGAAGTAACCTTGACGACGGCCTGACCGCCCGGTCTTTTCTCGACCGCGAAGCGCAAATCCGACATTACGCTGCCGTAATCAATGCCAGACTGACGGAAAACCTCTGGCGGCGCCAGACGGGCCGTCATGCCGGACAACTCGTCAGCGCCTGCGGTAATGTCAAGCTCGGCGCGCAACGGCTGCCCGAGGCCAGAGAGAACAGTTATCTTGCCAAGGCCAGCGGCTTCGGCAATCCACGGGGCAAGAGAAAGACAAGACGCAACCGCGAGGGCGGCGGCGCGTTTTTTGAATGTAGAGCAATTCGTTTCGTTCACAGCGAAACCCTGAGCGTAGAATTTGGGACTTTCAAATTAACATCATGGACTTAGCTATGCAAGCTAAACCTGCTTCTCATGCTATCGCTTCGGCATATTCCCAACAAATTAAAAAACCGGGGCAAAAACCCCGGTTTT
>JAITWU010000119.1 GCA_031285115.1 Azonexus sp.
GCGACGCTGGCCGTTGCCTGCTCCAGGTGGTCACGCATCTGCTGCATCATCTGCCACGGCCACATGGCGATTTCGGAAACCGACGACGTTGGCGCGGCGGCCTCCGCGTCCTGATGTTCGCCGCTCATCGCCTGGCTGGCGCGGGAGGCCATCTGGCCCATCGCCTGCACGGTAGAAACTGTGGTGCGCTGCATTTCCAGGCCCTGAATGGTCATTTGCAACATCGAGAGATTCATGCGCAGCCAGCCTTCGACGGCTTTCATATCCTTGATACGCTTTTCCAGTTCGTCGAGATCAAACGTCGGCGCGACCATGCCAGGCAGCGAAAATCCCATGTTGCCCCAGAGGTTGCGCATGAAGTTGAGTGGATCGTGGATTTGTTCGTCAGCCATTTTTGTCTCCTTTGTCCTATCGGGTCTTTCCATATTAACCCTTTCGCCCGCGCGGGGGCGGCATAATACGCCAATATGCAAATGAATGGCTGGATATGTGCCAAAGTGATAGGATTAGCGGGGAAGAAAGGGGTGTGTGATGCTTAAACTGCTCGTGATTGAAGACCATGCGCTGGTCCGCGAAGGGTTGGTACGCTTGCTCGAACAGTTGGAAGAAGAAGTCAGCGTGGTCGAAAGTCCTGATTTCGAATCAGCCCTCAACCTGCTTGAGAACGGCGAAGAATTCGATCTGGTGCTGCTCGACCTGGCCCTGCCGGGCATCGACGGCTTTGTCGGCCTCGACATTCTGCGCCGCCGCTATCCGGCCATGCCGGTAGTCGTGGTTTCGGCTTTTGACGATACGCCCAATGTCACTCGGGCGCTCAATCTTGGCGCTTCCGGATTCATTCCCAAGTCGTATTCCGGCGAGGCGCTGCTCTGCGCCATTCGTCAGGTGCTGGCTGGCAATATTTATCGTCCTTCCGGCCAGCAGAGCGTTCATCTCAACGATGAAACACCGCTGCCGTCGACGCAGATCAAAGTCCGGCCCGATGAAATCGGCCTCTCCGAGCGTCAGGCTCAGGTGTTGGCGCTGATGGTGCGCGGTCTCTCCAACCGTGAAATCGGCGACCAACTGCAACTGTCCGAGGGCACCGTCAAGGTTCATGTCACCGCGATCTTCAAGGCGCTTGGCGTCAGCAGCCGGACTCAGGCGCTGGTCGCCGTGACCCGCTACGGGATTGATTTCCGCAACGTTCTCTGAAGCTGGGCAACCAGGGCGCGCAATTTGGCCGGGCGCACCGGCAAAGGCAGAACATGGGCTTCCGGCGGCAGTTCCAGACCGTCGGCGCCAATAACGATGAGCGGCGCTTCCGGGCAACTGGCGACGGTTTCTCCGGCGCGGTCAGCGTCGGCGATGATGATGATGCCAGCAGCCACTGGCCGACCGCTTTCCGGCATCGTATCGACGGCGTAATGCCAGCCTTCGAGCAGCGCGCCGCAAGTCCTCAGATCCGGCGAATCGCCCAGCAGATATACGGCGCCGGCTGATGGCGAGCGGCGCGGCAGCACTTCGTTATGGCCCAGATGATGCAGCGGAATTTCCAGAGCGAAGGTAGCGCCAGCGCCGGGCTGCGATATGAGGTTGATCCTGGCCCCCAGCACACGCGCCAGACGGTCGACGATCGACAGCCCAAGGCCAAGGCCCTTGCTCGTTTCGCGCGCCCGGTTGCCGACCTGATAGAACTCGGCGAAGATCGCCGTCTGATGCTCCGCAGCGATGCCGACGCCGTTGTCGCGGACTTCGATCCGCACCATTTCGCCGCGCCGCCGGGCAGCAACCAGAACACGACCGCCGCCCGGGGTGTAACGCAGCGCGTTGGAGACCAGATTGGCGATCATGCGCTCGACCATCAGCGGGTCGGAATTGAGCCAGTGGCCGGTGCGGCGAAAGCGCAGCGTCAGATTGCGGTCGATGGCGGCCCGGCGAAAGGCGTTGTTGAGGCGCTCAAACACGGGTTGCAGCGCGAAATCGCAAATATCCGGCCGGGTCTCGGCAACATCGAGACGTGAAATATCGAGCAGCGAATCCAGGAGTTCTCCCAGCAGGCTGGTCGAATTGGCAATCTGCTCAGAAAGACGCGGCAGGCTTTCGACAATCCCGCTTTTCACCTGACGTTGCAGGTCGGCGGCAAACAGCGAGAGCGCGTGCAGGGGTTGGCGCAAATCGTGGCTGGCCGCCGCCAGAAAGCGGCTCTTGGCGCGGTTGGCGCGTTCGGCGGCTTCTTTCTGTTCGGCCAGCGCCTCAGTCGCCTCGTGCACCCGTTCTTCGAGATGTTCGTGGCTGGCGGCCAGTTCCCCGGTCATCGCCGCCAGATCGCGCACCTGACGGCGCACCATCAGACCGCCGACCAGCAGCGCCACGGTCACCAGACCGCCGAGGGTGCTCAGTTCGACGAAGCGGCTCTGCCAGCCAGCCAGCAGCGTGGCTTCGGGAATGGCGGTGAGGATGCGCAGATCGGCGAAATTGGGCACCGGCGAAACCGTGACGAGCAGCCCGTTGCTACGGTTGCTGCCGATTTCCGGCGTCTGGTCGCGCAATTTGCCGGCAAACAGCACCTCCGTGGCCGAACGGCCAAGGAGCGCAGACGTGTGGCCAGGGTCGGTTGGCCGACAAGCGCCGACAATCAGGCCGCGAGCGTTGACCAGGACGCTCTCGAAATCGTCGGAAAGGCGGTTCGGCCAGCAGAAATCCTGCAAGTAGGCTGGCTCGATCGCGGCCACGGCGACACCGGCGAATCTGCCGTCGGCATTATTGATGCGATAGGCGATGACATAGGTGTGACGACCCGAGTTCGGGCCGACAAAAGGGCCATAAGTCGCTGTTTTAGCGCCTTTTTCAAGGGCAATAAAATAGGGCCGATGGCGAATGTTGACCGGTGGCGGCGCAAAATAGGTGGACACGAAACGCTGGTCGCCAGCATAGTCAAAAAGCGCCAGATAGCGCAGTTGCGGCATGGCTCGGGCATGGTGCAGATTGAGGTATTCGGTGCCCCGGGTCGCATCCCAACTGCGCCAGTCACGACGGTTGAGCGAGAGTTCGCCAGCCATCTCGTGCAGCAGCGTATCAACGGCCTCCAGAGAACGCGCCGTATGTTCGGCGACCATGATGCCAAAACGCTCTACCTGGCGTTCCCCGGCTTCCAGATCGCGCTGCCGCGACATGGCGAGGTCGACCAGGAAGGCCGCCAGCACGCTCAGGGTGCCAATCAGCGCAACGATCAGGGCGAGGAGTTCCGGTTTGTGGCGCTGCATCGGCTCACATCCGGTAGCAATACAGCGAGCGCGGCGTCGAGCCGGGCGCTTCGATCAACTCGCTGCAGGCAACATCGGGCACGGGAAAGCTGTTGCTGATGAAAAGGCTGCCCGGCGGCATCTCGGCTTTGGCTTTTTGCCACAACCGCGCCATCGGCGCTGGCGAGAGAAAGGCATAGACCAGATCCTGTTCCGCCAGCGGCGTCCGCCACAAATCGCCCCAGCCGAGTTTGAGATTGGGGCGGCCAAGACCGAGCAAACGGCTCAACAGCCAACTGGCCGGGGCATTTTCGATACCGGCAAAACGCCTGTCCGGCCAGGCATCGGCAAGCGGAATCAAGGTGCTGCCAAGCCCCGCGCCGAGATCGAAAATATATTGGGGATTTTCACGTTCGATCAGGGCGTCGAGCGCCGCCACCGTCTGACGGTTGGACAAATACAACGGTATCCGCCCCGACAACGCGCCGCGATAAACCAGCAGCAAGAGGATGAAAGCGAGCAAAAACCAGCCCGGATCAATCGCCAACTGCCCGGTTGCCCACACCAGCGGCATAAAGCCGCCGTGCATCAGACGCCACCACCACGGCTGGCGCGTCAGCGCGGCAAGCAGCAAGGCAACAGCGCCGATGACGAGACTGGTTTCCCGCCACGGCACAGCCTCCGCCCGCCAGCCGAAATAGGGCCAGGCGAGCGACAGAACAAGGATAACGGCAGCCCCTTGCAGGGCGAATTGGCGAAGCGGCGAAGCGAACATGCCCGCGATTATGCCACCGGACTCCGCTTCACCGGCCCAGGCGGATCATTGGAACAGGGGCAGAGCATCAAATTCCCTGTCATTTCAAGGCAGTGCTGAGAACTCGCCCGTAAATAAGCCAATCATTAGTTCGCGCTCGTCTACCCCTCCACCATGCTTCGCATGGTCCCCCTCCCCATTGCTTCGCAACGGGGAGGATCTTGGAATCATCGTGGTTTTCGATCCTCCCTATTGGCGCAGCCAATGGGGGCGAAGGCGGGGTTTCGAGAAAGCACTGCTTTCTTGCCGCCTGAGCGGGCGAGCCATGCAGGGCGAGCACTGGACCGGGG
>JAITWU010000120.1 GCA_031285115.1 Azonexus sp.
GGCGAGAAGTTCCTCCCCTCTCCCACTTGTGGGAGAGGGGCGGAACTTCCCCCAGCCCAGGGGGCGGGCGGGGTTTATTCAACAACTTTCTAACCTGTGATACCCAATTAAACATGGCCCTGTTTCAAATCGCCGAACCCGGCGAATCTGCTGCGCCGCATGAGCACAAGCTGGCGATTGGCATCGACCTCGGCACCACCAATTCGCTGGTCGCCACGGTGCAGAGCGGTCTTGCCGTCTGTCTCAACGACCCGTGCGGGCGGCCTTTGCTGCCCTCCGTCGTGCGTTACCATGCCGACGGCTCGACCGAAGTTGGTTTTGCGGCGCAAAAAAACCAGACGCTCGATCCGCGTCACACCATCGTTTCGGTCAAGCGTCTCATGGGCCGCGAACAGAAGGACATCGCCCATATCGAAGCGATGCCTTACGAGTTCGTCGAAGCGGCGGGCATGGTCAAGCTGCGCACCCCGGCGGGCGTCAAAAGCCCGGTCGAAATTTCGGCGGAAATTTTGAAGGCGCTCAAAAGCCGCGCCGAAGCCGCTTTATTTGGCGAACACGGCGGCGAGCTGGTCGGCGCGGTGATTACCGTCCCCGCGTATTTTGATGACGCCCAGCGCCAGGCGACCAAGGATGCCGCTCGCCTGGCCGGATTGAACGTGCTGCGTCTGCTGAACGAGCCGACCGCCGCCGCCATTGCCTACGGCCTCGACAATGCCGCCGAAGGCGTTTATGCCGTTTATGACTTGGGCGGCGGCACTTTCGATATTTCCATCCTCAAGCTGACCAAGGGCGTTTTTGAAGTGCTGGCGACCGGCGGCGATTCGGCGCTCGGCGGCGATGATTTCGATCACCGCATCTATTGCTGGGTGGTCGAACAGGCCCGCCTGCAACCGCTGACGCCGGAAGACGCCCGGCTCTTGATGATGTGCAGCCGCGAAGCCAAGGAATTTCTCACCCTGAACCCGGAAGCGCGGCTCACCGCCCGCCTTTCGACCAGCGAACTGGTCGATTTGAAGCTCGATGCCGCCACGTTTGCCGCCATCAGCCAGACGCTCGTCTCGAAAACCCTGCAACCCGTCAAACGGGCGCTGCGCGACGCCGGGCTGCGGGTGGAAGAAGTCAAAGGCGTGGTCATGGTTGGCGGCGCGACGCGGATGCCGCAAATCCAGAAGGCCGTTGGCGACTTCTTCCAGCAGGAGCCATTGACCAATCTCGACCCGGACAAAGTCGTGGCGCTGGGCGCGGCGACGCAGGCCAACCTGCTCGCTGGCAACAAAACCGGTCGGGATGACTGGCTGCTGCTCGATGTCATCCCGCTCTCGCTCGGCCTTGAGACGATGGGGGGGCTGACTGAAAAAGTGATTCCGCGCAATGCCACCATTCCCACCGCCCGCGCCCAGGAATTCACCACCTTCAAGGACGGGCAGACGGCGATGTCGATCCACGTCGTCCAGGGCGAGCGCGAAATGGTCGCCGACTGCCGCTCGCTCGCCCGCTTTGAACTGCGCGGCATTCCGCCGATGGTGGCGGGCGCGGCGCGGATTCGCGTGACTTTTCAGGTCGATGCCGACGGCCTGTTGTCGGTTGCCGCCCGCGAGCAGACCACCGGCGTTGAAGCCAGCGTCACCGTCAAACCCTCCTACGGCCTTTCCGACGATGAAATCGCCAGCATGTTGCAGGATTCGCTGGCCCACGCCAAAGACGACGCCATGACCCGGGCGCTACGCGAAAGCCAAGTCGAAGCCCGGCGCATGATCGAAGCGACCGAAGCGGCATTGGCTGAAGACGCGCACCTGCTCAAAACCGAAGAAATGGCCAAAATCACCGCCGCCATCGCCAAACTACGCGACGCCGCAGCGGGCGACAATCGCCGCCACATCAATATGGCGATGGACGACCTGGGTTTCGAGACCCAGGAATTCGCCCATCGGCGCATGGATCAAAGCATCAAAAAAGTGCTCTCGGGCCGCAAGGTCGATGACATCAACATGGGAGAAAACACATGACCCAACTCGTTGTCCTGCCGCATCTCGACATCTGCCCGGAAGGCGCGGTCATCGACGCCGACGAAGGCAAGTCGATCTGCCTCAACCTGCTCGAAAAAGGCATCGACCTCGACCACGCCTGCGAAATGTCCTGCGCCTGCACCACCTGCCACGTCATCGTGCGCGAAGGCTTCAAGACACTCAACCCGGCGGAAGTTGAAGAAGAAGACCTGCTCGACAAAGCCTGGGGGCTGGAACCCAACTCCCGCCTCGGCTGTCAAGCCATCGTCGGCCAAACCCCGCTGGTCGTCGAAATCCCGCGTTACAACCTCAACATGGCGAAGGAAGGGCACAAAAAATGAAATGGACCGACATCAACGACATCGCCATCGAACTCGCCGACGCCTACCCGGACGACAACCCGCTCAAAATCAACTTCGTCGACCTGCGCGACCGCGTCATGGCCCTGCCGGGCTTTGCTGATGACCCAAAATATTGCGGCGAGAAAATTCTCGAAGCGATTCAACAGGCGTGGATTGATGAGGTTGCGTGAGAATAGGGCATTGGGCGGCGCGAGATAGTTAGCCATTTGGCACCCGTTTTCGATACCAAGTCATGGTTCTTGGATATTTGCATCTTCAATGGCCTTCAGTGTCGAAGAAAGTAATTCCACAGGTGCATCAGGTAACGCCAAGACTTTGAACTCAATTTCGCGAGTTTTCTGTACTGTGCAATAGGTTGTATCGTTTACTGTGCCACTAACCCATCTACTGGCGGCGTAACTTGCAGCGTAGGCGACAGTTGCAGTTACCGCCTTATTGCCAGATATATTAATAGGTTGCAAATCTTTAACGATCCTGAATTCGGGAAACGGAAATACAACGCGAGCGGCTACAGCGAGACAAATTTCTGCTTCATAAGCAGCCCCTTTCTCCTTTATTCGCGCTTGAGTTTTTGTCTCGTTGGATATATCTCGAATGTGTATAAAAACTTCTATTACTTCCTGAGGAGAGCCGCTTCCATACCCCCGCGTAAGCTGATAGGTGGTTATATCTTCTAAGTGAGTAATCTTCCTTTCTGCGTAGCCGCTTGGAAAATCGACTCGGATGCCATCGTGACTAAAATCATTCGCTATAGCCGAACGTGAAGTGATAATAATGATGATTGTCTGTACAAGTAATGTTCGTATCATAATATCGCTCGTAAAACGGCGGCGCGCTGCCTGTTTTAGCAGCTTCGATCCTTGCGGCAGGCGGCGATGGCTGGGGCGGCGGGGGTTAGTGGTCGCTGGTCGGCAAGCCAGCCTTTGATGCCGTTTTTGACGTTGTAGACCGTGGCGTAACCGGCTTCTTGCGATAGAAAGCGGCTGACTGCGCGGGTTCGGTTGCCGCTGCGGCAGATGATGGCGACGGGCTGGTTGGCGGCGGCGTAAGGTTTGATCCGTTCCAGCCAGGCAGCCGGGGTGGAATGGCCGGATGGGTCGAAAAAGGTGTTGAGATGGCTACCGGCGACGATGCCGGTTTCTTCCCATTCCGCTTGCAGGCGGATGTCGATGAGCGGCACGCCTTTTTCGAGGAGTTTCGCCAGTTCGGCATTGTCGATGTCGATGATGTCGGCGCGGGCGGCGAGGCTGATGGCGAGCAGGCAGGCGGACAGGAGAAGCTGGCAGGGGCGAAAGTTCATGGCGTTCGGATGGCGCGAGGGCGCTCAGGCAAAAAGGTTGAGGAGGCTGTCGAGGCCGCCGAAGTTGATTGCTACTTCAGCCTTGGCGCGGGTGGCGGGTTTGGCGTGGTAGGCGACGGCGAGGCCGGATTCGGCGAGCATCGGCAGATCGTTGGCGCCATCGCCGACGGCGATGACCTGGGCTTTTTGCAGACCCAGTTGGTCGCGCAGACGGCGCAAGTGGCGGGCCTTGGCTTCGCCGTCGATGATTTCGCCGAGGACGTGGCCGGTCAGTTTGCCGCCGGAAATTTCCAGTTCGTTGGAGGTGGCGAAGTCGAAGCCGAGTTCAATCCGCAGGCGTTCGGTGAAGTAGGTGAAGCCGCCGGAGAGGATGGCGGTGCGCAGTCCGGCGGCCTGGGCGGCGGCGAGCAGTTCGCGGGCGCCGTTGGCGAGTTGCAGGCGTTCGCTGAAAACGCGGGCGAGCACGCGGGCGTCCAGCCCGGCGAGGAGGGCGAGGCGGCGGCGCAGGCTTTCCCGGTAGTCGATTTCGCCGCGCATGGCGGCTTCGGTGACGGCGGAAACTTCGGCTTTTTTGTCGGCGAAATCGGCGAGTTCGTCGATGCACTCAATGGTGATCAGCGTCGAATCCATGTCGAAGCAGATGAGGCCGAAGTCGGTGAGTGTTTGGTTGGCCTGGCTAAAGGCCCAATCGAGTTTTTCGCCTTCGATGAGTGGGATCAGGGCGTCAAATTCCGGCGTGCGGCGGGCGTTGAGCAGGCGGACAATCTGCGGCGGGCGCGGTTCGACCGCCGTCGCGCCGGTGGCGGCGACAAGGCGTTCGAGCAGAAAGGTGGGCAGGGCGCCGCTCTGGAGGGTGAGGTTCACGTCAGGCTGGCCGTCACAGTTGGCGCTCCATGACGATATTGCTCCGCGCATAGACAGGGTGCTGCCCCGTGGACACTGTGCTGAAACCGAAATTTTTGTACAAAGCGATGGCCGCCTCAAGCGCCGTATTCGACAGGAGGTACACCGATTTGGCGCCAGCAGCGGCGGCGTGTTCGAGGGCGCGCGCCATGAGCGTGCGCCCGTGGCCTTGCCCTCGCTGGCTTGGCTCGACGGCCATGCGGGCAAGCTGGAAGCGTTCCGGGCTTTCCTTGAACAACGCGCAGACGCCGACAACCTGCCCGTCGTCGTGGAGGCTGAACACAAAACCGCCGTTCTCGATCACTTTTCCTGGATTGGCGGCGAGCGCCCGGTCCGCGTCTTCGAGCGAGAAATGTTCGGTAATCCACTGTTCATTGAGCCGGACGAACGCGGGCAGATGCGCGGCGTTGTTGATCTCTATTTTCATATGACTCCCTGTGGTCGCCCAAGGCAGGCGCGGGGGTTTGCCCCTACGCCGATTCGCGCGCCCGGCGAACCGTTACCGATTCGCCGCCGATGCCCCAGTTGTTGGTCTCCACCTCGTCGATGACGACGACCGTGGTATTCGGGTTTTTGCCAAGCACATCGACCAGTAATTGCGTGGCGCCCGCGATCAGACGCGCTTTTTGTTCCGGGGTCGCCCCCTCACGGGTGATTTTGATATTGACGTAGGGCATGGTGGTTTCCTTTCCGGTTCAGGCAAAGCGTGTCGGCAGCACATCGCGCAACATGATGGCGGTCTCGCGCAGGGTGGTTTCGGTGGTTTGCCAGTCGATGCAGCCATCGGTGACCGAGCAGCCGTATTTGAGTTTGGCGAGGTCGGCGGGAATCGGCTGGTTACCGGCTTCGATGTTGGATTCGATCATGACGCCGAGGATGGATTTGTTGCCAGCGCGAATCTGATTGACGACATCGGTCATGACCAGTGGTTGCAGTTCCGGCTTTTTGAAGCTGTTGGCGTGCGAGCAGTCGACGACCAGATTGGCGGGGAGCTTGGCTTTTTTCATCGCTTCTTCGGCCACGGCGACGGAAACCGTGTCGTAATTGGGGCCGCTGTCGCCGCCGCGCAGGACGACATGGCCGTAGGCGTTGCCGGTGGTGCGGACGATGGTGACGCGGCCATCGTTGTTGAGGCCGAGGAAAGCGTGCGGTTTGGAGGCTGACAGCACGGCGTTGGTGGCGACGACGAGATCGCCGCTGGTGGCGTTTTTGAAGCCGACCGGGGTCGATAGCCCGGAGGACATTTCGCGGTGCGTTTGCGATTCGGTGGTGCGCGCGCCAATGGCCGACCAGGTGATGAGGTCGCCGTAATACTGCGGGCCGTAAGGGTCGAGCGCCTCGGTGCCAGCGGGCAACCCCAGTTCGTTGACTTCGAGGAGGAATTGGCGGGCGCGCTCCATGCCGACATCGACGCGGAAGGAGTCGTCCATGAAGGGATCGTTGATATAGCCTTTCCAGCCGACCGTGGTGCGCGGTTTTTCAAAATAGACGCGCATGATGATTTGCAGGGTGTCGCCGACTTCATCGGCCAGCTTTTTGAGGCGGCGGGCGTAGTCAAGCCCGGCGACCGGGTCGTGGATGGAGCAGGGGCCGACGACGACGAAAAGGCGGTGATCTTTGCGGTCGAGGATGTTGCACAGCAACTGGCGGCCCTGGCTGACGGTGGCTTCCGCCCTGGCGGAGAGCGGCATCCGGGCGTGGATTTCGGCGGGGGTTGGCATGACGTCGAAGGCGGAGACGTTGGCGTTCTCGATGGGGGTTGGGGTTTTGTTCATTGGGTCAATTCACGGATCATGTCTTTGATGGCTGCCACTTTGTCCGGCAACGTCGGGCAGTGGCGCAAGAGGGAGATTTTATCCTGCCCGGCGAGCTTATAGCTGCGGTTCTTCTGGATCAACTGGATGATTTTGCTCGGCTCGATGGGCGGGTTTTTGCTGAATTCCGGGCTGAACTGGAGGGTGATCTGATCGTTGCCCGCATCGAGCTTGGCGATCAGCAGCGGTTTGACGAGAAGGCGCAGACGGTGCGTCGCCAAGAGCGCCTCGGCCTGCGGCGGCAGTTGGCCGAAGCGGTCGATCAGTTCTTCCTGCAAGGCGTCGATGTCGTCGTCGCCATCGCCGTTGGCGAGCCGCTTGTAGAGGGTCAGCCGCTCGTGCACATCGGGGCAGTAGGCGTCGGGCAACAGCGCCGGGACGCGCAGGTTGATTTCGCCGCTGATGCCGATGGGCTGGGTCAAATCGACGGTTTCCAGAACTTTGCCTTGTTTGAGATGGCTGACGGCGCGGTTCAACATTTCGGCATACATATTGAAGCCGACTTCCTGCATTTCGCCCGACTGGTTATCACCCAGCACTTCGCCCGCGCCACGGATTTCGAGGTCGTGCATGGCGAGGTAGAAGCCAGCGCCCAGGTCTTCCATCATCTGGATGGCTTCGAGGCGCTGTTTGGCTTGCCGGGTCATCGCCTTTTCGTCATTGACCAGCAGGTAGGCGTAAGCCTGATGGTGCGAGCGGCCAACGCGGCCACGCAACTGGTGCAACTGGGCGAGGCCGAATTTTTCGGCGCGGTTGATGAGAATGGTGTTGGCGTGCGGATTGTCGATGCCGGTTTCGATAATGGTCGTGCAGAGGAGCAGATTGGCCCGCTGGCTGGTGAAGTCGCGCATGGTTTTTTCCAGCTCGCGCTCGGCCATCTGGCCGTGGCCGATGACGATACGGGCTTCGGGCAGCAGTTTTTCGAGCTTTTCCCGCATGGCGTCGATGGTGTCGACTTCGTTGTGGAGAAAATACACCTGCCCGCCGCGCTTTAGCTCGCGCAGCGCGGCTTCTCGGATGATGCCGTCAGACAGCCGGGCGACAAAGGTCTTGATCGCCAGCCGCTTTTGCGGCGCGGTGGCGATGACCGAGAAATCGCGCAATCCTTCCAGGCTCATCGCTAAAGTGCGCGGAATCGGCGTCGCCGTGAGCGTCAGCACATCGACCTCGGCGCGCATGGCTTTCAGGGTTTCTTTCTGGCGCACGCCGAAACGGTGCTCTTCGTCGATGACGACAAGGCCGAGACGCTTGAATTTGACCTCTTTGCCGATCAGTTTGTGGGTGCCGATGATGATGTCGAGGCGGCCATCGGCCAGATCTTTGAGCGCCTGCGCCACCTCTTTCGCCGTCCGGAAACGCGACAGTTCGGCGATTTTGACCGGCCACTCGGCAAAACGGTCGACAAAAGTCTGGTAATGCTGCTCGCACAGCAAGGTCGTCGGGCACAGCACGGCCACCTGCTTGCCGCCCGCTACGGCGCAGAAGGCGGCGCGCAGCGCCACCTCCGTCTTGCCAAAGCCGACATCGCCGCAGACCAGCCGATCCATCGGCTTGCCGGATTTCATGTCGTCGATCACGGCGGCAATGGCGGATGCCTGATCGGCGGTTTCCTCAAAGCCGAAACCATCGGCAAAGGCTTCGTAATCATTTTCGCCAAAGCTGAAAGCATGGCCCTGCCGCGCGGCGCGGGCGGCATACAGCGCCAGCAGTTCGGCGGCGGTGTCGCGGGCCTGCTCGGCGGCCTTGCGCTTGGCTTTTTCCCACTGGCCGGAGCCGAGCGTATGCAGCGGCGCGGCCTCCGGGTCAGCGCCGGAATAGCGCGCAATGACGCTCAACTGCGCCACCGGCACAAAGAGCTTGGCCTCCGCCGCGTAATGCAGTTCGAGAAATTCCTGCTCGCCCAAGCCCAGATCCATCCGCACCAGACCCTGATAACGGCCAATGCCGTGGCTCTCATGCACCACCGGGTCGCCAACCTTGAGTTCGGTCAGATCTTTGAGCCAGTTGTCGAACCCGGCTTTTTTCGCGGCTTCTTTGCGATTGCGGCGCGGGCTGCCCGCGAACAGCTCGGTTTCGGTGATGAAGGCGAGGTTTTCGCTGGCAAAACCGGCGTGCAGCGGCGCAATGCCGAGGGCGAATTGGTCGCCGCCAGCGAGAAACGTTTTGAGATCCGTTGTCGCCGCCGGTTTGAGGCCGTGCTCGGTCAACATCGCCGCCAGCGTCTCCCGCCGTCCGGCGGTTTCGGCGGCGATGAGGGTGCGACCGGGCCAGGCGGCGAGAAAGTGTTTTAAGGCAGCCAAGGGATCGTCGGCGCGGCGGTCGATGGCGATATTGGGCAGTTGCCCGGTCGCGCCAGATGCGGCGTTTATCGCCACAGTCTCCTCGGCGTGATCGTCCCTCTCCCCCCGAGGGAGAGGGATAGAGGGAGAGGGGGGCAGCGGTTCGGACACGCTCACCCCCTCTCCCCAACCCCTCTCCCGCGAGGGGAGAGGGGCTTTTGTCAAGGGAGGAGGGGCTTTTGTAGTCTCTGCGCAGGTCGGCAAGACCAACCGGGCGTAGTTTTTGGCGGCGCTGAAAAACGCCTCATCCGTCAAAAACAGTTCTTCCGGCGCGAGCAAAGGCCGCGCCTTGTCGCCCTGCAACAGGTTGTAGCGCGAGCGGGTGTCGGCCCAGAACGCAGCCATCGCGCCGGGTGTGTCGCCCAGCGTCACCAGCAGCGCGTCCGGCGGCAGGTAATCGAACAGCGTTGCCGTCGCCGTAAAAAACAGGGGCAGGTAATACTCGATCCCGGCGCTGGCGATGCCGCTGGAAACATCCTTGTAAATCCCCGATTTCGCCGGATCGCCCTCAAAACGCTCGCGGAAAGCCTGACGAAAGCGCGTCCGCCCGGCGTCGTCGAGCGGAAACTCACGGGCTGGCAGGAGGCGGATTTCATTGACCGGATAAACCGTGCGCTGGGTGTCGACATCAAAGGTGCGGATGCTCTCGATCTCGTCATCGAACAGATCGAGCCGGTAAGGCAGCGGCGAACCCATCGGAAAGAGGTCGATCAAGCCGCCGCGCAGCGAATACTCGCCGGGCGACAGCACCTGTGTCACATGCGCGTAACCGGCGAGCGTCACCTGATCGCGGAATTTTCCGGCATCGAGCTTTTGCCCCTTTTTGAAGGCAAAGGTATAAGCCGCCATGAACTCCGGCGGCGCCAGCCGGTTGACGGCGGTCGCTGCTGGAACCAGCAGAATATCGAGTTCCCCCTGCGCCGCCGCCCACAAGGTCGCCAGCCGCTCGGAGACCAGATCCTGATGCGGCGAAAAGTGGTCGTAAGGCAGCGTTTCCCAATCCGGCAACAGCCGCACCCGAAGTTGTGGCGCAAACCACGGAATTTCTTCGAGCAGCCGCTGGGCATCCGCCG
>JAITWU010000157.1 GCA_031285115.1 Azonexus sp.
TAGATCAGCGTGACCAGCATTTCGCCGGAGAGCGTCGCGAGAAATTCGACACCGTAAAGGCGGTGGCGGAGCGTTTCTTCGGCCAGCAGAGCGGCGCGCAGGCGTGGCATGAGGGCGCAGATGGCGGCGTCGGCGGCGGGGAAATCGGCCATCAACACCGGCAGGCGCGGGTTGTCGGGGTCGAACATGGCGTAGTCGAAGACAGCGCCGTGATGCCAGATGCGAAACTCGGCGCGCAGCCGGTAATGCAGCGGGGCAGATGCGAACACCGCCGGTTCGGGCAGGTCGAAGGCGGCAAAATCGGCCTTGAAGCGGGCTGTTTTGGCCGCCAGTTGCGTTGGGTAGGCGGCGGGATCGAGGTCGGGGAGAGGCATGGCGAGGGCGAAAAATGACCGGGGCCGCGCAAAAGCGGACGGGGCGGCAGTTTGGGTTAGCGTTCCGCCGCCAATACGGCGACCCAGCGCGGCGACAGATTCATATCGACCAGCAACTTCATGTGAGCGCCAGTTCGACCTCGCGTTCATCGGCGCGCCAGGCGGCATAACGCAGGGCCTGCATGATGTCCTGGCGTTCGAGATAGGGAAAATCGGTCAGGATGTCGTCGACGCTGTGGCCTGCCCCGATCTGCCCGACCACCATGCCGACCGTGACGCGCATCCCGCGGATGCAAGCCTTGCCGCCCATGACGCCCGGTTGCCGGGTAATCCGGTCGAGTTGATCCATGCTCATTTCCTTCTTCAATCCAGAGGGCCTCTGATTTGCCTAGATACCTGCGCGTTGTCCGCATTGTCAAGCCGCTTGCAACATTCCCTCAATGCCTTCCCGTATGCCGACTCTGGATTTCCTCGATATGGCCGACCATGCCGGTGTGGAGGTGGCCGGCGTTGCCTTCGTCGGTGTCGATGTGCATGGCGAGGCGGAAATTCGGGTTTACGCGCACGACCACGTCGCCGAAGATCAGTTCGCGGTCGCCCTCGACGCGCACGCGGACGACGTAGTTGTCGCGGACGCGAAAGCGCAGCGCGTCTTCCGGCGACATGTGGATGTGGCGCTGGGCGCAGATCACGCCGCGTTCGATGATGGCGTTGCCGTGCGGGCCTTCGAGCGTCAGGCCGGGGGTGCCGACGAGGTCGCCGGACTGGCGGATGGGCGGCTGGACGCCGAGTTTGAATTGCTCGGTCATGGCGATTTCGACCTGGGTTTCCTTGCGCGTCGGGCCGAGCACGCGGACATTGGCGATGCGCCCCTTGGGGCCGACCAGATGGACTTTTTCCTCGCAGGCGTACTGGCCGGGCTGCGACAGTTCGTGCATCGGCGTCAGTTGATGACCGGGGCCGAAGAGCGCCTCGACATCGGCCTGCGCAAGGTGCACATGGTGCGCCGAAATTTCGACCGGAATGGCTGGCGGCTCGCCAGCGCGGGCTTCTTCGAGTAACTGGTAACGCTCGATGGCGCGCTGGGTTTCCCAGGCGACCAGACGGTCGTCGTCATTGGCGACGACCAGCACGGTGACCGGCGAATCCGGGGTTGAGATGACGGCGTGACCATTGAGCGGGCCGAGGTTGCGGTTTTTTTCCTCATCGAGCCGGATGCCCATGAACTCAAGGCCCTGACAGGCAAGGCTGCGCACGGTGGCGCTGCTTTCGCCGATATGGCCGCTAAAGACCAGAACGTCGACGCCGCCCATGACAGCCACATAAGCGCCGATATTTTTGCGCACCTGGTAGCAAAACGCCTTGTGCGCCAGCAGGGCGCGGTGGTGCCCATCGGCTGCGGCTTTTTCGATTTCGCGGATGTCGTTGGATATGCCGGAAATGCCCTTCAGGCCGCTTTCGGTATTGATCAGCGCCGAGAGTTGCTCGCAGGTCATCCCGTGCTCTTCCATCAAATGAATCATCACCGCCGGATCGAGGCTGCCGGAGCGGCTGGGCATGATGAGGCCGTCGGTCGGCGTCATGCCCATAGTCGTATCGACCGAGCGCCCGTGGTCGATGGCGCAGAGCGACGCGCCGATGCTGAGGTGGCAGGAGATGATTTCCAGCTCGCCCAGCGGACGCCGCAAGATTTCCGCTGATTTAAGCGAAACATAGCGGTGCGAAGTGCCATGAAAGCCGTAGCGGCGGACGCCGTGCTTTTTGTACAAATCGTAGGGCAGGCCATAGAGATAGGCGTAAGGCGCCAGCGTCTGGTGAAAGGCGGTGTCGAACACCGCCACCTGCGGCACATCGGGCAGGGCCAGCGTGGCGACGCGGATGCCGGCGACGTTGACCGGATTGTGCAGGGGCGCAAAGACCGCCAGCGCCTCGATGTCGGCAATCACCGCCGGGGTGATGACAACGGCGCTGGCGAACTTGTTGCCGCCATGCACGACGCGGTGGCCGATGGCGGTCACATCCTCGGGCCGGAAAGTAAAGGCCGGGCCGAGCAGGGCGGTGGCCTCGGCAATCACCGTAAACAGGTCGGAAAGTTTGAAGCCCGCCCGCTCGCAGGTCTTTTGCTGCGGCCCGACGCGGACGGTGACGCGGGCGCTGGCGGGATCGGCGCAGTTGATTTCGCCATAAATGTCAGCGCCGGTTTCGCGCGTATCGTAAAGGCCGAAATGAATCTGGTTGAGGCCGACATTGAGGGCGACGATCTTGCCCGGCTCATGGCTGGCGGTCAGCGACAGGGCGTAAGGATCATCGCTCCTGGCCGCCAGCGTCGGATTGCCGAGCGGATTGCTGGCCATCACCCGGGTGCGGTCGGCAAGCTGGCGCGAGAGATAGGCCAGCGCCTTGGGATTGGTCAGGATGTCGCTGACGAACAGCGTTTGCGGAATCAACAGGACAAAACAGCGGGTGCAGGCGATGACATCCGCCGTAATGCGCTCGCCGGTGAGGAGCGAAACGACGCCAAAAACATCGCCCGCCTCAAGCTGGGCAATGACGGCGCGGGTGCCGGTATTGTCGGTGATCGAAATCTCGGCCTGGCCGCTGATGACGACGCCGATAAAGCGGCCCTCGTCACCGGTTTCGATCATCGCCTCATTGCCTTCAAAGGTGGCGAGCCGCGATCGGATGACGATTTCCTCAACCTTGTCGGCGGAAAAACTCTCGAACAGACGGACGTTTTCGAGGAAAAAGCGTTTGAGGTCGATTTCGCTCATGGGGGTTCTCAGCATCAAATTCGGAAGCTGTCGAGGATAGCATTTTTTGTGCAGTGCAGCAAAGCGAGTGTCGTAGTGTCGCAGGGTCAGAGCATCAAATTCCCTGTCATTTGAACGCAGTGCTGAGAACTCGCCCGTAAATAAGCCAATCATGACTTTGCGCTCGCCTATCCCTCCACCATGCTTCGCATGGTCCCCCTCCCCATTGCTTCGCAACGGGGAGGATCTTGGAGCCACCGTGGTTTTCGATCCTCCCTATTGGCGTAGCCAATGGGGAGGGGGACCACGCGCAGCGTGGTGGAGGGGTCAATGGGGTGCAGATAACCAATTTACGGACAAGTTCTTAATCGCCGGTTCTGTAACTCATTGAGCGTTAAAGAATTTTGATGCTCTACCCCTGTTTACCCGCCCCAAACTTGCCAGCCCCGCCTCCGCTCGCTTAGCATCGCGCCTGCCCGATTGGATCGGGTGAGTGTCTTTCGGTGCCGATGCCGTGATGGGGTCGGAGAATCGGGAAGGCGGTGTGATTCCGCCACGTGCCCAACGCTGTGAGGAGGACGTTTGCCGCAATTTGCCACTGGCGTCATTCCATTTTCAGATCAAGCGAAGTCGACAAAGTAATCGTTTGATCTGGAAATGGAATAGATGGGAAGGCGCGGCAGGCGGGTGAATCCAAGTCAGAAGACCGGCCGGGAGACGAAAACAGGCGGTCTGGTCAGGTCGCCGCCGATTTTTTCCAGAAGGGGAATCCATGGAAAGCCAACACGCTTTTACCGCCGCTGAACGGGCAGCGGTCTATCGCGCCATCTTCAGCCGCCGCGATGTGCGCGGCCAGTTTTTGCCAACGCCGGTGCCGGATGCGACGCTCGCCCGCTTGTTGCTGGCGGCGCACCATGCGCCGTCGGTCGGCTTCATGCAGCCGTGGAATTTTTTGCTGGTCCGCTCGCCTGCGGCCAAAGCGCGGGTGCGCGCGGTGTTCGCCAAGGCCAACGCCGAGGCGGCGCTGCTGTTCCCGCAGGGCCAGCGCGAGATTTACAGTCGCTTGAAGCTCGAAGGCATTGTCGACGCGCCGCTTGGCCTGTGCATTACCTGCGACCGCGAGCGCAGCGGGCCGGTGGTGATTGGCCGCACGCACATGCCGGAGATGGATCTTTATTCGAGCGTCTGCGCCGTGCAAAACCTGTGGCTGGCGGCCCGCGCCGAGGGGCTGGGCGTTGGCTGGGTAAGCATTTTCGACGAAGCCGAATTGCGGGCGGCGCTGGGGATTCCGCCCGGCATCGTGGCGGTCGCCTATTTGTGCCTCGGTTATGTCAGCCATTTTCACGCCCGGCCAGAGCTGGAGGAGGCCGGTTGGCTGCCGCGCCTGCCGCTCGCCGATCTGCTCTGTTACGACCGCTGGGGGGCGAATGATCCGGCGCATGAGGAGTCGCTGACTGCCGCCGTCGCCGCTTTGCAGGATGATTGCCAGCGGCGGGGCGTTTTTCCGGCATGACGGTCGACGGCGTTTTCGCCTTGCCGCTGGCGGCGTTGCTGGCGGCGCTGGTCGACCGCCTGTTCGGCGAGCCGCGCCGTTTTCATCCGCTGGTTGGCTTTGGTCGGCTGGCTGGCTGGCTGGAAAGCCGCCTCAACCGGCGGACGGTTGGCGCTGGCTTCTTCGCCTGGCTGCTCGCCGTCGGGCCGTGGCTGGCGCTCGCCTTGTGGCTGCGACCGCTCGCGCCTTTTGCCGTCGATGCGGCGCTGCTGTGGTTCGCGCTCGGCGCGCAAAGTTTGTGTCAGCACGCCGTGGCGATTGCCGCGCCTTTACAGGCTGGCGATTTGCCGGAAGCGCGGCGGCGGACGGGGATGATCGTCTCGCGCGAGACGGCGGCGCTCGATGCGACCGGCGTCGCCAAGGCGGGGGTCGAATCGGTGCTGGAAAACGGCAATGACGCGGTTTTCGCCGCCCTGTTCTGGTTCGCCATCCTCGGCGGGCCGGGGGCTTTGCTGTTGCGTCTCACCAACACGCTCGACGCCATGTGGGGCTATCGCAGCGAGCGTTACCACCGCTTTGGCCGTGCCGCCGCCCGCCTCGATGATGTGCTCAACTGGCTGCCCGCGCGGTTGACGGCGCTGACTTACGCCCTCCTCGGCCAGACGCGGCAGGCGCTCGCTTGCTGGCGAACACAAGCGGTGGCCTGGGATAGCCCCAACGCCGGGCCGGTGATGGCTGCGGGCGCTGGCAGTCTCGGCCTGCGGCTCGGCGGCGCGGCGGTCTATCAGGGCCGTGAGGAAATTCGCCCGCCGCTCGGCGCGGGCGAGCCGCCGCAAGCCGCCGACATTGGCCGGGCCGTTGCCCTCGTCCGCCACGGTTTGTGGCTGTGGCTGGCTGTCTTTTTTCTGATTGGATATTTTCATGCTTGAACACGGCGGAGGGCAGCGTGAAGCCGCTGCCCGCTACCAGATTCCGCTTGCCGACTGGCTCGATTTGTCGACCGGCATCAACCCGCAGGGCTGGCCTGTTCCGCCGCTGCCGCCAGCGGTCTGGCAGCGCCTGCCGGAAAACGGCGACGGTCTGGAGGACGCTGCCGCTGCCTATTACGGCAACTCCAGCCTGCTGCCGACCGCCGGTTCGCAGGCGGCGATCCAGATGCTGCCGACGCTCCTGCCACGGGCCACGGTGGCCTGCGTCAGCCCGCTCTACAGCGAGCATCCGGAAGCCTGGCGGCGGGCCGGGCACAAGACGCGCTTCTTTAGTAGCGGTGCGTTGCCACGGGCGCTGGCAGCGATGACGCCCTATGTGCTGCTGTGCAACCCGAACAACCCGGACGCCCGCCAGCATGAGCGTGAAACGCTGCTCGCCGCCGCCGGGCAGTTGCGGCAGCGCGGCGGCTGGCTGATTGTCGACGAGGCTTTCGTCGATCCGACGCCGGAATTGAGCGTAACGGCGCTGGCCGGGACGACAGCCGCGCCCAATCTGATTGCGCTGCGCTCACTGGGCAAATTTTTTGGCCTCGCGGGCGCGCGCGTCGGCTTCGTCTTTGCCGGGCAGGAACTGCTCGGGCGGCTCGCCGAGGCGCTCGGCCCGTGGAGCGTCAGCGGCCCGGCCCGCGAAGTTGCCCGGCTGGCGCTGCAAGACGGCGCCTGGCAGACGGCGGCGCGGCAGCGTCTGGGCGCGGCCAGCGAGCGCCTGCGGCAATTGCTCGCGCCCTTTGGCGAAGTCCGGGCGACGGCGCTGTTTGCCACACTGACCTCGCCGCTGGCCGGTGAATTGCATGAACATCTGGCGCGGCAGGGCATCCTGACCCGCCGCTTCGATTCGTTACCGCTGCTGCGCTGCGGCCTGCCCGGCGACGAGGCTGGCTGGCAGCGCCTGACGGCGGCCCTCAAGGACTGGTGGACGGCATGAACCCCTTGGATCTGTTGCGTTTTACGTGTTTACACTCATGCTGGCGCAGAGGCCCCGCCTTCTCCCGAGGGAGGGACGATCAACTGGCGGTCACCGTGAGTCAACAGGAATTTCACGGTGCGTATGACTCAACAAAAACCGCTCTAGCCCTGTCGCCAGGGCAATCGCATGAATGGTTTTGGCATTTATTGGCTGGCGGCAGTGCTTCTCGCCTGCCGCCCAAAG
>JAITWU010000172.1 GCA_031285115.1 Azonexus sp.
TTTGCCGTCGACGCGCAGCGCCATTTTTTCCAGCGGGCCGCTCACGGCAAAACCCAGCGCCACCGGCTGCCCGGCGAGGCGGCTGGCGATTTCGCCCTGCGCCGTCAGGGCGGGCGGCGCTGCGCCGTCGACCGTGGCGGCGGCCTGTAGCACGCTGTCGCCACTGACGGCCCGCCAGGCGTCGAGCCGGTGCTGGCGGCCATCGCTCGCCAGGCGACCACTCACTTCGCTGAGCGTGATGAGGGCGTTGTAGTCGATCCGGGCGATGGCGAGGTCGTCGATGGCGACGGCCAGCGGCAACAGGAGGCTGGGCGGCGGCGTTGGCGGCGTGGCGCTCGGCTGGCTGATGATGGCGAGTTTGGCGCAGGCGACTCGGTCGATCTGCAAGCGGTTTTCCCAAAGCGCCGCAGGCGACCAGTCGAGGCGCAGTTGCTCGATTTCGATTCGCAAATCGCCGTCGGCCCAGCGCAGTTTTTCAATCGCCAGCGGGCCAGCCAGCCGTCCGCTCGCGCCGACGCTCTCAAGACGCTCGCCGGAAAAGGCGCTGACCAGCCGCAAGGCCGTTTGCAGGCCGCTTTCGCTCATCGTCAGCCAGACCACGCCGCCCGCCGTCAGCAGGAACAGCGCCAGCAGCGAAATGAGCGAAAGACGGACGGCGCGGCGCATGTCAGAAGGCAATGGCGAGCGAAAAATGCAGATGCAGGCGATGGTTCATCTCGCCATAGGCGAGATCGACGCCGAGCGGCCCGGCCGGGCTGCGCCAGCGCGCGCCGAGGCCGTAGCCGGTGGCGAGCCGGATGGCGCGTAGCGCGTCGACGGCGTTGCCCGTATCGACAAAGGCGGCGAGGCCCCAACTGTCACCCAGCCAGTGCGTCAATTCGGCGCTGGCGATGCCGAGGTAGCGGCCACCGGCGACGGCGGCCCCTTCTTTGACGCCGAGGCTTTGGTAGCCGTAGCCGCGAATCGAGCCGGTGCCGCCGGTGCGAAAGAGAAAATCCTGCGGCACGCGCTGGCGTGAATCGGCAAAGGTGCGGCCCAATTCGCCGCGCAGGGTCAATTGATTGGCGTCATTCAAAGGAATGAACTGCTGCCAGCGGCCATGCAGGCGGAGGAAATTCTGGTCGGACAAAGCCGCCTTCGCGCCGCCGCCAACCTGCAACTGGAGCACGACGCCACGGCGCGGGTCGAGCAGGTCATCGACCTGCCGCCAGGTCCACAGCGCATTGGGCGTCAGCGCCCGGCTGGTGACTTTGTCCGCGCCATCAGCTTCGCGCTGCTCGCGCTGCCAGAAAAGCGACAGGCGCTGTTCGATACTGCCGCGCTGCTGGATGCTCTGGACGCCGAAGGCGTAGCGGTCGGTTTTGAGTTTTTCGATGTCGGTTTTTTCATTGACCGCGCCAAAACCATTGCGCCGGTCACGTTCATCCGGCGGCAGAAAAATATCGGCAAAGAGCAATTGCCGCTTCTGCTCCAGACGCAGGCCGCTGTCGAGCGACCAGGCTTGGCCCGCCAGATTGGGCGTGTGGTAATTGGCTTCGACCCGCCCGCCGGTGTTGGAGCTGAAACCGCCGCCAAAGCTCACGCGGTGCGGCTGGCGCTCGCGCACCTCGACTTTGAGCGGAGCGGTGATGCTGCCATCGGCGTTGGTTTCGCCCGCCGCCAGATCGAGTCCGGCGCGCACCGTCCGGAAATACGGCGTCGCCCGCAATTTGGCCTGCAATTCCTGGAGACGGGTTTCGTCGTAAGGGTCGCCCGGCTTGATCCGGCGGTTGTAACGCGGGATCAAATCCGGCGGGTAGTTTTCCACACCGTTGATCTGCAATTCGCCGAAACGGTAATAGGGGCCAGCGTCGTACTGCGCGGTGAGATTGGCGCGTTGATGCTCGCTGTCGATGTCGGCGAGGCTGTTGACCAGCCGCGCTCCCGGATGGCCGCTGGCTAAAAGATCGGCGAGCAGGCGCTGTTTGGCGAGACTCCAGTCATCCTGACGGAAAGGCTGGCCGACCGGCAGTTGCCAGCTTTCGCGCAAGCGCCGCTGGCGGGCTGCGTCCACCGCGCCGTCGATGGCGATATGGACTTCGCCGACCACGGTGCGCGGGCCGGGGTCGATTTTCAGTCGCGGTGTCTTGTCGCTATCGACAAATTCGATCTGCGGCGAAAAATAGCCTTCGGTCGCCAGCAGTTGCCGCACCGCCTCCGCCTGTTGCGCCGACAATTCATCGAGCGCCGCCCGATGCGGCTCGATGAGGCGGACGATGGCCGCTGGCGCGTCCACTTCCAGCGCCGCCGCCGGAGTAACGGCAAGGAAACCGAACAGCGGCAGGCAGCAGCGGCAGAACATCAATCGCCCGCCCCCGGCGGCGTTTCCGTCGTCGGCAGGCGGCGCGGCAGGAGAAAACTGCGCGGCTCGGCGCGAAAGCGTCGGCCAATCGCCCGCGCCAGCGCCCCCCAGTGGGTAAAGCGGATGCGCCGCGCGCCGAGCGCCGTGCGTAGCGCCAGCGAAAAACTGACGACGAGATTGGTGAGGCCAATGGCGGCAACGCCAAGGGCCGCGAAAAACACGACATGCAGCGACAGGGCGAAGTCGGCGCTGTGCAGCGCATAACCGAGATTGGCGCTGGCAAAGGCAATGTGGCGAATATCGAGCGGCAGGCCAAGAATGGCGCCGATGACGCCGGTCGAGCCGAGCATACAGCCAAAGAGAAAATTACCCATGATGCCGCCCAAGCGGTTTTCGATATACATACCGACACGTCCGGCCCGCGCCGCCCCGGCAAGCCGCCGCAACCAGCCGAGATGGCCGATGCGGCGGCCAATGTCGGCGTAAGCGGCGCGGTTGTCGAAATAGCCCGAAATGAGACCGGAGAGAAAAAGGTAAAACCCGGCAATGGCGGCATGGGGAATGGCCCAGCCGTGCGGATCGAGATCAGCCAGCAGATGCGCCCCCCGTTCCGGCGTCACCGGCGGCGCGCCGAACAGTTGCGTCAAGCCGATCGACACCGCAATGGCCACCGGCAGCGCCATCATCACATTGCCAGCAATGGCCGCCAGTTGGCTGCGGCAGACGGCGGCAACGACATCGACCACGCGCTCGATGTCGGCGGCGCGGGTCGGCTTGATGTCGCCGAGCAGCCCGGCCAGCACCTGCGCCGTCATCGCCGGTTGCTTGGTGGCGACCGTCAGGCCAAAAAGAAAAATGGCGACGAAACCCAGCCCGTAAATCATGCTGAACAAAAAAGCCTGAACGAACAGCGGCGCGCCGAGTCCGGCGGCAAAAATTTTGAGGAGCGCCATGATGCCGATGAGGATGCCGCCGCCCGCCGCCGACAGCCACATCTGGCGATAATCGGCTGGCGTGTCGCAAATGTAGTGCTCGCCCGAATGCGCGGCGTTTTCGGTCACGCGCACGGCGAGCAGGTGCGACAGTTGCGTCATGTAAAAACGCAGGCTGTTGCGCCGGTTTTCGGTAATGAAGGCGGCGTGGGCGAAAGTCGCCCAGCCATTGATCGCTTGCGTCCGTCGCCCCGGCTCCAGATCGTTGGCGAGAATATCGACCAGTTGCTGCAAACGTTCCAGACTCTGCTCGCTGCGCGTCAGGAGGTAAGAAAGATGCAAACTGGTGCCCACCGTCAGCGCCCGGCGGCGGATGCGCTGCAAAGTCTTGACGCACTGGTCGGCAATCACCAGCAACTGGCTGCCGTCATCGGCCTTTTCCTCCCGCTGGTCGAGGACGCGGCGCAGCGAGGCGGTGAACTCCTGCGCCTCCGCCGAAAGCGCGATGAAACAGGGGCGGTCGTCATCGAAATCGGGCGAAGCGCGCATCAACTCGCTTTCCACCCCGAGGCCGCTGACGCGGTGGGCGAGCAACAGCACGGCGTCGAGCATCTGCTCCTGGACGCCGCGCCAGTCGATATCCGGCCCCTCGCCCAGCGGCTCGATGATTTCCCACAAGCGTCGGCTCTGCTCGGTCGCCGTTTGCGCCAGCCAGCGCCAGTCGTCGGCGCGGTCGAAAATGATGTGCAGGCAATCTTTCAGCCGCCGTTCATCGGCCACCTCCGGCAGCAGACGATGGCCGATGATGCGCCACCATTCAGAAAAAAAGCCGGTGCCGGGCAGAATGCCGCTATCGGTAAAAAAGGTCAGCAAATGGCGGGTGGCGAGAAAATGCGCGACATGACGGCCAAAAGCCGCCCGCAGCGCCGGATCGGCCTCCAGTTGATCGAGCATCAGCGCGTAACGGCTGTTGGCGCCATCATCGTCGCGCCGCCCGGGGCGAATGACCGCCACCAGCCGCCGCAGCAGGGCCAGGGTATCGGCCTCCGGATCGCGGAAGGCGTCGAGCGTCGCGGCGATCACTTCGGCGGTCGACAACGGCGAGCCGAACAGGGCGCGCAGGCGGGTCAGTAATCCTCTCATCGTGTTGCGGCGTTAAAACGCTGTGGTAAAAATCCAGCCTCTATCATAAATGACCGGAAAAGCCACAGCCGGGCTTTCCTTTTTGCCGCTGCTGACCGACAATGCCGCGTCGCAGCAATCAACGCAAAAACGGCGTTCCCTTGCGCACAACCACCTTCATCAATAGGAACCACGAAATCATGAATATCCTGAAAAAATCCCTGCTCGTGGCCCTGCTGGCCGGTGTCGGCGTTGCCGCCACGGCCCAGGAGCGCGTTTATGTCATCGACCAGCGCGATGTGGTCGCCCGCAGCGGCTTCGGCCTGTGCTGGCGCACCGGCTACTGGACGCCTGCCGCCGCCGCCGCCGACAAGGGCGGTTGCGAGTGCGACAAGGACCTGCTGCCGAAGGAAGTCTGTGAAGGCAAGGCCGCCCCCGCGCCTGTCGCCGCTGGCCCTGCCGCCGCGCCGGTCGCCGCCGGACCGAAGCCCGCCGCCGAAAAAGTGACGGTCGCCGCCGACGCCCTCTTTGATTTCAACAAAGCCGTGCTGCGCCCCGAAGGCAAGGCCAAGCTCGACGAAGTCGCCGCCAAGTCCGGCGCCATCAAGCTCGAAGTCATCACCGCCGTCGGCCACACCGACCGCATCGGCGGCGACGCTTACAACCAGAAGCTCTCCGAGCGCCGCGCCCAGGCCGTCAAGGATTATCTGGTCGGCAAAGGCATCGCCGCTGACCGCATCTACACCGAAGGCAAGGGCAAAACCCAGCCGGTGACCGGCGACAAGTGCAAGGGCAACGCCAAGACCAAGGCCCTCATCGACTGCCTGCAACCGGATCGCCGCGTCGATATCGAACTCATCGGCAACAAGTAAGACGCCGCTGCGGCAACGCAGCAAGGCCAACCCAAACAAAGCCCGGCTTGAAGCCGGGCTTTGTTTTTTTGTAACTCCCCGAAAACAGGGCAATCGCATGAATGACGTAGGGGCGGCATTCTGCCGCCAGCGGGCGACTAAAAGTCGCCCCTACAACACCCTTTTTCTCCCTCATGGGCTTTTTGCAGCGGATAAAAACGGT
>JAITWU010000189.1 GCA_031285115.1 Azonexus sp.
GCCTGATCCACGCCCTCAAATATGGCCACCGTACCCTCGTCGCCCGCTGGCTCGGCGAGCAGATGGCCGCTGATTTGCCCGAGGGCAACCACTGGCTCATTCCGCTGCCGCTGCATCCCCAGCGTTTGCGCGAGCGTGGTTTCAATCAGGCGCTGGAAATCGCCCGCAGTCTCGCCCGCCAGAGACACCTGCCGCTTCTTGTCGACTGCCTTCAACGCACACGCCCCACCGTCCCGCAAGCCGGACTCGACCAAAGTCAGCGCCAACGCAACGTGCGCGGCGCTTTCGCCTGCAACGCCGACCTCGCGGGCCGCCCGGTCATCCTTGTCGATGACGTGATGACCACCGGCGCAACCGTCAACGAATGCGCCCGCGTCCTCGCCCGGCACGGCGCGGGGCCGATCACCATCGTGGTGGCGGCGCGGGCGTTGAAGGGATAATGGCGGCTTTGCCAACGCGCTCGCCCATGTTCGCCATCATCCTCTGCCAGCCGGAAATTCCGCCCAATACCGGCAATATCATCCGCCTCTGCGCCAATACCGGCGTCGAGCTGCATCTCGTCGAGCCGCTCGGGTTTGATCTCGCCGACAAAAACCTGCGCCGGGCCGGGCTGGATTATCACGAATACGCCCGCCTCCAGCGTCATGCCGACTGGTCGAGCTGTCAGGCGGCGCTGACCGGACGCCGCCTGTTCGCCATGACGACCAGGGGCAGCGCCAGCCTGTTTGCGACCGCCCTGCAACCGGGCGATGGTTTCGTCTTTGGCCGCGAAACGAGCGGCCTGCCGCCGGAAATCCTCGCCCGGTTTCCCCCGGCGCAGCGCCTGCGCCTGCCGATGCAGGCCGGGCAGCGCAGCCTCAACCTGTCAAACGCCGCCGCCGTGACGGTGTTTGAAGCGTGGCGGCAAAATGGGTTTGACGGGGCGGTTTGACGCAGCGGCTTCTTTCGCAAGCATGGCGTCTGCGCCATCTAACCTCACCCAACAATTCATGTCTGTCTGAATTGGACTTTAAGCCAACTCTTCTTTCGGGTCCCGCGCCATCAGTTGCGCGACGGCTGCCGCTGCGCTCAGGCGGCCATCGAGGACGGCGGCGACGGCGGCGCTGATGGGCATGTCGATGGCCAACTGGCGGGAAAGCCGCTCGACTTCGCGGGCGCTGTAGACGCCTTCGGCGACGTGGCCGAGTTCTTCGAGAATCTGCGGCAGGGCTTTGTTTTCAGCCAAGGCCAGACCGACGCGGCGGTTGCGCGAGAGGTCGCCGGTGCAGGTGAGGATCAGGTCGCCCATGCCAGCCAGGCCCATGAAAGTCTCGCGCTGACCGCCGAGGGCGATGCCGAGGCGGGCGATTTCGGCGAGGCCGCGGGTCATCAGCGCGGCCCGCGCATTGAGGCCGAGGCCCAAGCCATCGCAAGCGCCGGTGGCGATTGCCAGCACGTTTTTGACGGCGCCGCCGACTTCGACGCCGGTGAGATCGTCATTGGCGTAGATGCGCAGGTTGGCGCCATGCAATTGCCGCGCCGCTTCGCGGGCGAAAGCCGGGTCGTTGGCGGCGAGCGTAATGGCGGTTGGCTGACCGGCGGCGACTTCTTCGGCAAAACTGGGGCCGGAGAGGACGCCAAACACCGCTCCCGGCGCCAGCACTTCGCCGACGACTTGATGCGGCAGTTTGCCGCTATCGGCTTCAAAGCCTTTGCAGACCCACAAGACGGGTTGCTGGCAGCCGAGTTGGCGCAATTTTTGCGCGGTTGGCCGCAAGCCGACAATCGGCGTGGCGATCAGCAGTAATTCGGCGGCGGCGACGGCGGCGGCCAGATCCGTCGCCACGGCGATGGTCGCCGGTACGGCGTGGCCGGGGAGGAAGCGGCGGTTTTCCCGGTTCTCGCGCAGATCATCGGCGACATCGTCTTCACGCGACCACAGGGTGATTTGATGGCGGGCGGCCAGGGCAATCGCCAGCGCCGTGCCCCAGGCGCCAGCGCCGAGAATGGTCAGCTTCATAGTCCCCAGACTTGGCTGACGCGGATGAAGCCCGCCGCGCCGTCACGATGTTTGACGCGCGCCCAGCCGGGCGCTGCCGGGCCGAGCCATTCGACGGCGACGCCTTTGTCGAGCGCGGCGATGACCGGGGCGTCGGCATTGTCGGCCTGGCGGATTTCGGCCTGCGGCGCGATGACGACCAGATTGCGTTTTTCCGTGAGATTGGCGGCTTCGATCCAGGCCAGCGCGCCTTCGGCGTCGCGCACCTTGATCCAGCCATCGAGTTTGACGACGGCCTCGACCGGCGTTTCGCCGCGAATCAGGTAGAGCTTTTTGCCTTTTTGCGATGGCGAATCATAAAGAATCGCCACCGGCGCGCTAACGCTGCGAAAGTCGCTGGCCGCCGCCGTTCCGATCAAACCGAGCAGCAGCAGGGCGGAAAGAATACGGCGGCGCATGACTGTTCCTTATTGAACCGTCGGCGCGGGCGTCGCGGCCTGGTTGCCCTGCTGTTGTTGCGCCAGTTCCTGCAAACGCTGCATGTACATGGCCTCGAAATTGACCGGCTGCAAAACGATCGGCTGGAAACCGGCGCGGCCAATGGTGTCGGAAATCACTTCGCGGGCGTAGGGGAAGAGGATGTTCGGGCAGGCGACGGCGATCAGCGGCTCGATCTGCTCCTGCGCCACGTTCTGGATGCGGAAAACGCCGCCCTGGCCGACTTCGACGAGAAAGACCGTTTTTTCGCCCAGTTTGGCGGTGACGGTGACGGTCAGCACGACCTCATAGACATTTTCACCAACCGCGCGACCGCCGGTATTGAGTTGAATTTCAACCTGCGGCGCTTCGCGCTCAAGGAAGATTTCCGGCGCATTCGGCACTTCGACCGAAAGATCTTTGACATAGAGTTTTTCGATGCCGAAAACGGGTTGCTGATTCGCGGGTTGTTGATTGGCGGCTTGCTGTTCGTTTTGTTCCATGATTTTCTTTCAGAGTGAGTGTTAAAAATGATCAGTTTTCAGCCGCTTCAAGGAGCGGCTTGAGTTTTTGGGCGGCATCAAGCGCGATGAGATCGTCGCAGCCGCCGACATGGGTTTCGCCGATGTAAATCTGCGGCACGGTGCGGCGGCCTGTGCGCTGCATCATTTCTTCGCGGCGCTCGGCGTCGAGGTCGATGCGGATTTCAGTGATGGCGCTGACGCCGCGCGCCTGCAACAACTGTTTGGCGCGCAGGCAGTAGGGGCAAACGGCGGTGGTGTACATCAAAACCGGCTGACTCATTTGCCGCGCCCGCCCTTTTTGAGCGGATAACCGGCGCTCACCCAGGCATCGACGCCGCCCGCCAGGGACTGCGCCCTGGTGAAACCGGCTTTTTGCAATTGGCCGCAAGCCTTGGCTGAACGGATGCCAGCGGCGCAGCAAACGAGCAAAGCCCGTTCCTTGAATTTTTCCAGCTCGCCAAGGCGCTCGGCCAATTTGTCCGCCGGAATATTTTTCGCTTCCGGCAGGTGGCCTTTGTCGAATTCATCGACCCCGCGCACATCAATAATGTAAGCGTTCTCACGGTTGATCAGTTGCGTTGCTTCGGCAGGACTCAAACCCTTGCCGCTTGGACCGGCAATGAGCGGCCATAACAGGCCAAGACCGCTGACGATAACCACGGCAATGAGCAAAATATTCTGGTTGATAAATTCCATCGGCATTTAACGGGATTCCTCGCTGCAAAAAACATCGCGCATCATACCGATAAGCTGAAGAATTCGCGGATTTCCGATTCGGTAAAAAATCCGGTTAGCGTCGCGGCGGGTCACCAGAATCCCTTTTTCGCGCAGGATGGCGAGATGTTGGGAAATATTGCTCTGCGACGTGCCGACGGCGGCAACGATGTCCTGCACGCAGACTTCCTGATCGCCCAGCACGCACAGCGCCTTCAAGCGCAGCGGATGGGCGATGGCCTTCAAGGCGCACGCCGCCTGCTCAATATGTTCCTGCTGATCGACCAAGTTGCTGGAAGGGGCGGCCAAGACCAAAACCTCGCTGACGTTGAGCGGGGCATTATAAAATAAGCACTTGCCTTTCGCCGACCTTATTGCCCGCCGACACCGATGGCCCCAAGAGAAGAATACCGCGCCATGTTGTCCGGGCTGGGCTGGAGCGCAACGACCCGAGGACTGGCAGCCTGGTTGCTGGCGGCGTTGACCGCCTTTTTTCTCGTCATCGCCCCCGCCACCGCCGCCGAGAAAAAACCGCCGCCCTCGCCGGAAATTGCTGAACATCAGGCCGACCTCGGCGAATTGCGCGGGCGCATCGAGGCGCTCAGAAAGGAACTCAACGCCAGCGAAGAAAATCGCGCCGACGCGGCCAGCCGTCTGCGCGAATCGGAGCGGCAGATTTCCCGCCTGCAACGCGAATTGCACGATCTCTCTTTGCAGCGGAGCCGCTTGCAGCGCAATCTGCAAGATCTGGAGCGGCAATCGGACGAACTGGGCGCGACGCTCGGCCAGCAGCAGGCGCAACTGGAGCGCCTCCTTTACAAACAATATCTGCGCGGCACGCCGGATTCGCTGCAACTCCTGATGAATGGCGAAGACCCGAACCAGATGGCGCGCGACCTCTACTACCTTGCGGCAATCGCCCACAACCGCGCCGACTTGATGGACGAAATCGGCAAAACCATCGACAAAAAGAAACGTCTGGCGGCGGACGCCCGCGAGCGCAGCGCCGAATTGGCGGATGTCGAAGCCCAGCAGCAGCAACGCGCCGAAGAACTCAACCGCCAGCGCGATGAGCGAAAAGCCCTCTACGCCGAGGTTTCCAACAAGGTCAAGGCGCAGAAAAAAGAAATCGGCGAATTGCAAAAGGATGAAAAACGCCTGACCCAACTGATCGACCGCCTCAGCAAAATTCTCGCCGCCCAAGCCGCCCGCGCCGAAGCGGCGCGGCAGAAAGCCCAGCGCGAAGCAACCGAAGCCGCCGCCCGCCATCCGGGCGCTGCGCCGAAAACCGTTGACGCCGAAAACCGCTACGAACCCGCCCCCAGCGATGGCAGTTTCGCCCGCCAGAAAGGCCAGTTGCGGCTGCCCGTGCGCGGCGCGGTCAATGGCCGTTTTGGCGCGGCGCGCGACGGCGGCGGCGTCTGGCGCGGCCTCTTCATCAAGGCCGTGAGCGGCAGCGAAGTCAAGGCCATCGCCAATGGCCGGGTCGTCTTTGCCGACTGGATGCGCGGCTTTGGCAACCTGCTCATCGTCGATCACGGCGACGCCTACCTGTCGATCTACGGCAACAACGATTCCCTGCTCAAACAGGTCGGCCAGGCCGTCAAGGGCGGCGACGCGATAGCCATTGTGGGTAACAGCGGAGGCAACCCGGAATCCGGTTTATACTTCGAGCTTCGCCACCAGGGCCAACCCATTGACCCCATGAAATGGGCCACTTTGAAATGACCAAAGCAAAAACCATCAGTTTGATTGCCGCAGGCTTTATCGCCGGGGCCATGATCAGCCTCAACCTCCCCGCGCTCGCCGAAAAAGACGCCGCCGCCGGACTGCCGATTGACGACTTGCGCACCTTTGCCGAAGTGTACGGGGCGATCAAGCAGGGTTACGTCGAACCGGTCGAAGACAAAAAAATGATCGCCAACGCCATTTCCGGCATGTTGGCCAATCTCGACCCGCACTCTGCCTATCTCGACGCCGATTCCTTCAAAGACCTGCAAGTCGGCACCCAGGGCGAATTCGGCGGCCTCGGCATCGAAGTCGGCATGGAAGACGGCCTCGTCAAAGTCGTCTCGCCCATCGAAGACACCCCCGCCTATCGCGCTGGCATCAAATCCGGCGACCTGATTTTCAAACTCGACGACACCCTGGTCAAAGGGCTGACCCTGACCGACGCCGTGAAAAAAATGCGCGGCAAACCGAAGACCCCGATCAAGCTCGGCATCCTGCGCAAAGGCGAAAACAAGCCGCTGGAAATCACGTTGCTGCGTGAAGTCATCAAAGTGCAGAGCGTCAAATCGAAACTGGTCGAACCGGGCTACGGCTGGATTCGCATCACCCAGTTTCAGGAAAACACCACCGCCGATCTCGCCAGACAACTCGCCACGCTCTACAAAGACGGCCCGCTCGACGGCCTCGTCCTCGATCTGCGTAACGACCCCGGCGGCCTTTTGAACAGCGCCATCGGCGTTTCCGCCGCCTTTTTGCCGGCCGACGTCAAAGTCGTTTCGACCGATGGTCGCACCGCCGACGCCAAGCAGGAATTCCTCGCCCGCCCGCGCGACTACCAGCGCGGCAACGGCGAAGACCCCTTGCGCGCCCTCCCCGCCGCCGTCAAGAAAGTGCCGCTCGTCGTCCTCGTCAATAGCGGCTCGGCCTCGGCCTCGGAAATCGTCTCCGGCGCTTTGCAGGACCACAAGCGCGGCGTCATCATGGGCACCCAGACTTTCGGCAAAGGCTCCGTCCAATCCGTCATCCCGCTGCCCGGCAACGCCGCCATCAAACTGACCACGGCCCGCTACTACACCCCATCCGGTCGCTCGATCCAGGCCAAGGGCATCGTCCCCGACATCGTCGTCGAAGAAACCGCCAACGGCACGCCAGCGGCCAACACCCGTATCCGCGAAGTCGATCTCGAACGCCACCTCAACAACGACCGCGAAAAGGAAGAACCGCGTGAAGCCCCGCGCAGCGAAGCCAAACCGGCGGAAAAACCCAACGGCAAGAGCGGCAAACCCGGCAAGGACAAGAACGGCAAAGACGAAGGCGACGACGAAGAAATGCCGCAACGCATGGAATACGCCAGCGCCGCCGACTACCAGTTCCAGCAGGCCCTGAATCTCCTCAAGGGGCTGCGCATCATGCAGCAGAAGCCGTAATCAGGTTACAGGGTTCAGACAACAGGATTCAGTCATTTTTGCGCGCCAAAGGCGCGGAAACTTGACTGATACCTGATCCCTGATTCCCGATCCCTGAAAATGACCGACGAACAACTCCTCCGCTACAGCCGCCACATCCTCCTCGACGAACTTGGCATCGAAGGTCAGGAACGCATTCTCGCCAGCCATGCGCTGATCGTCGGGGCTGGCGGGCTGGGTTCGCCAGCGGCGCTCTATCTGGCTTCCGCCGGGATCGGCAAAATCACGCTGGCTGACAACGACACTGTCGATTTCACCAACCTGCAACGGCAAATCCTCCACACCCAGACGCGGGTCGGCATGGCCAAGGCCGAATCGGGACGGCAGGCGCTCGCCGCGATCAATCCTGACATCGCCATCGTCCCGCTACAGGAACGTCTGGCCGGTGAAGAACTGGCGGCCCTCGTCGCCAGCGCCGACCTCGTCCTCGACTGCACCGACAACTTCGCCACCCGCCACGCCATCAACCGCGCCTGCGTCCGCCACAAAAAGCCGCTCGTTTCCGGCGCGGCCATCCGTTTCGACGGCCAGATCAGCGTCTACGACCTGCGCCGCAGCGCCGCCCCCTGCTACCACTGCCTCTTTCCCGAAGCCGCCGAGGTCGAAGAAGTCCGCTGCTCGGTCATGGGCGTTTTCGCCCCGCTGACCGGCATCATCGGCGCCATGCAAGCTGCCGAAGCCTTGAAACTCGCGGCAGGCATCGGCAACAGCCTCGTCGGTCGCCTGCTGCTCCTCGACGCGCTCAACATGGAATGGCGCAGCATCCGCTTCACCAAAGACCCGGCTTGCGCGGTGTGCGGGACGGGACGGCAGTAAGCGGGCAGTTGCGACAGCCGCCTTATTCCGTTTCCAGATCAAGCGAAGGCGACAAAGCAGGAGAAGGCGCTGTTCCGCCCCGCCTCAAGCCGCCCGCTCAATCGCCATCTTCGCGCCAACGACGCCAAGCCGATTGACGCCGCTGATGAGCGCCTTGATCGAGGCGGTGACGATATTGCCGTCGATGCCGACGCCGTAGCGTTCGCCGCAGTCGGGAGCGGCCAGTTCGATGAGGGCGCAGGCCCGGGCGTTGCCATCGTCGCCTGCCGGGATCATCGAACGCTCTTCGTAACTGCGCACCTGAATCTCGATCCCGGCGCTGTGCAGGGCGTGCACCGCCGCATTGATCGGGCCGTTGCCTTGGCCGGTGAGATGGCGCGGCCTGCCGTCGATGTCGACCGAGAGGCGGATGCCCTGGGCGTCGCCATCCTCGAACAGGTGGTGTTCGCGGTAGCGCATGGGGGCTGGCGCATCGAGGTAGGTGGCGGCGAACAGGCGCCAGATGTCATCGGCGCTGACTTCGCCGCCATGCGCTTCGGCGTGTTCCTGGACGATGCTGGAAAATTCGATCTGGAGGCGGCGCGGCATGATGATGCCGTGTTCGGCTTCCATGAGGTAGGCGATGCCACCCTTGCCCGACTGGCTGTTGACGCGAATGACGGAATCGTAGGCGCGGCCCACGTCCGCCGGATCGACGGGGAGATAGGGCACTGACCACGGCTGATCCGCCTTTTGGGCGGCAAACCCCTTCTTGATGGCGTCCTGGTGGGAGCCGGAGAAGGCCGTGAAGACGAGATCACCGGCGTAAGGGTGGCGCGGGTGGATGGGCAACCGGGTGCAGTGTTCGTAAGTGCGGGCGATGGCGTTGATGTCGGAAAAATCGAGGCCGGGATCAACGCCCTGGGTGCGCAGGTTGAGGGCCAGCGTCACGAGATCGACATTGCCGGTGCGCTCGCCGTTGCCAAAGAGGCAGCCTTCGACGCGATCGGCCCCGGCCATGAGGCCCAATTCGGCGGCGGCGACCGCCGTACCACGGTCGTTGTGCGGGTGCAGGCTGATGATGACGCTGTCGCGGCGAGCGAGGTGACGGTGCATCCATTCGATCTGGTCGGCGTGGATATTGGGCGTCGCCATTTCGACCGTGGCCGGGAGATTGAGAATGACTTGGCGCTGCGGCGTCGCTCCCCAGGCGGCGGTGACGGCGTCGCAGATTTCCTTGGCGAAATCGAGTTCGGTGCCGGTGAAGTGCTCCGGGCTGTACTGGAGCATGACCTCGGTTTCCGGCATCGCCGCCGCCAAATCGCGGATCAAGGTGACGGCATCGACCGCCAGCCGCGTGATTTCGGCCTTGCTCAAATTGAACACCGTGGCGCGGGAAACCGGGCTGGTGGCGTTGTAGACATGCACGATCACCCGCCGCGCCCCTCTGATCGCCTCAAAAGTGCGGCGGATCAAGGCGTCGCGGGCCGGGGTCAGGACTTCGATGGTGACATCATCGGGAATGTGGCCGCCTTCGATGAGTTGGCGAACGAAGCCGAATTCGGTCGCCGAAGCCGAGGGAAAGGCGATTTCGATTTCCTTGAAGCCAATGGCGCACAAGGTTTTGAAAAGACGCATCTTTTTCTCGCCATTCATCGGCTCGAACAACGCCTGATTGCCGTCGCGCAAATCGGTGCTCATCCAGACCGGCGCTTTGCTGATGACGCGGCTAGGCCATTGGCGGTCGACGAGATTGACCGGGGGAAAGGCGCTGTACTTCGACGGGTTCGGGGCTTGATTCATGGTGGAAATTCCTGCGACAAAAGTGATTGCAATGAGCGCCATATTACGCAAAGACGGCGGGCAGGCGCTTGCGTTGTTTGCTCAAAATTGGCGCAATTGAGCAATAAAATTGCCAATAATCCCGATTGATGTAAAAATTATTTCTGCTTTGAAGAACATAGAGAAATATCATGCAACTTGATCGCTACGACCGGCTGATTCTCACCCTGTTGCAGGAAGATGGTCGCATCAGCAATCAGGATCTGGCCGACCGCATTGGCCTGTCGCCCTCGCCCTGCCTGCGCCGCGTGCGGGCGCTCGAAGAAGCCGGGCTGATCGCTGGCTACCGCGCCCTGCTCGACACCAAAAAACTCGGCCTCACGCTCATGGCGCTCATTGGCATTTCGATGGACCAGCACACGCCAGAACGCTTCGCCAATTTTGAGCAAACCGTCGCCGACATTCCCGAAATTCTCGAATGCCTGCTCATCACCGGCCAGCAGTCGGATTACCAATTGAAAGCCGTGATCCGCGACATGGACGCCTATCAAGACCTGCTGCTCAACCGCATCACGCGCATCAGCGGCGTCACCGGCGTCCATACCAGCTTCGTCCTGCGCCGGGTGGTCGACCGGACGGCGCTGCCGGTCACGGTATAATCCCCGGCGGAAAGTCGGCCAGGCAATCGCCGCGTGCTTTGGCACGGGGAGGAAAGTCCGGGCTTCACAGGGCAGGATGCCAGCTAACGGCTGGGCGCTATAAGCCGCAAGGTAAAGGCGACGGAAAGTGCAACAGAAAACAGACCGCCGATGGCCCGCAAGGGAACAGGCAAGGGTGAAACGGTGCGGCAAGAGCGCACCGCGTCCACGGTAACGGCGGACGGCACGGCAAACCCCATCCGAAGCAAGACCAAACAGGGAGCCATAGCGCGGCCCGCGCTGCCCCCGGGTAGGTCGCTTGAACCTGTCGGCAACGGCAGGTCTAGAGGAATGATTGCCGAACCTCGCAAGAGGGGAACAGAACCCGGCTTATCGGCCGACTTTCCAATCAGGTTACGGGTTTTGTGGAACAGGGTTCAGTCCATAAATCAACTGTCGCTTGAAGACGATAAGGGCGAGGAGAAATATTGCTGCGCCCCACCCTACGACTTTAGCAAATTCCAGTTATTCAAATAGCGACCGTCCACGTCGGCGAAGCCATTTTTATCGGCCTCCATGCTTGCCAAGGCTTTGCTGGGCACGATGTAAAAACAATGTTTGGGCTGCTCAAACAAAATAAAAAACAATAAATCATGGCATTCTTCTTTTATCCCCTCGAAATAAAATGCCGACCATGGCTTTTCGTCCTGCTTGGTCGCAGCCTGTATGCGATAAACTTTTCCCGTCGCCTTATCTCGCGCCAACAACCTGTTGCTCCTGGAATCCTCCTGAGAAACAACAAAGCCTTTGGCGGCGAGTTCTTGCTTAACAGTCTCTTTTCCGTAACGACCACTTTGTGCCCGGCTCATAGCCATAAGTTCACCTTGAGTAGAGTAACGATCAAAATCATCGGATTTTTTGGTACTGATATTTTTACATACTACCACCTAATTTTTCGGCATCGAATCTTGTGGCGCCGAGGGGGCGGCAGTGTTTTCTGCAGCATCAGGAAACTGTGCAAATATTTTCCCGGTAACGCCAGAATAAAAAATAATTTTTACTATGTCGCCGAATAGTGGTTTTTGTGAAACAATGAAGCCCCGTGGCGACTTGAAAGTTGGCTCTATACGATTTTCTGACATATACAACAGGTACGGTGATTTTAATTTAACAATCAGAAGTATCTTTAAAGCGGGCAACTCCTTTGTTGCTGTTTTTGCGTCCATTTTCATACCAAAGGGAACGGTGGCATTATAATAATTTTTTAAATTATCAACCGTATCGACGACAAAATGGTATTCTGCCATTGATGTTTTTTCAACCTCGACAACTGCCCCAAAGGCATTGTTTGCCTGATAGCGATCCACTTGCAGAACAACCCTTTCAATCAGATATGAGTTTTTAGATACAATATTGGATGCCGCATCAGTAACCACAAATACATCTTTGTATGGCTTTTTTTGTGGATTTAAATGCCATATCACTTCTGTCGCATCGGCATCGTAGGAATACCCCAGAGAATGCCCTTGGCTATCATATTTGCCGACTTGCACGACAATAGGAAATAGATCACCCAAGCCAATATTACCAATAATTTTTTTGGTATAAGCCTCGCTTTTTCGAGACTCAAATTCTTCGGTTGATTCAAATTCACCCTTTTTGATATTCTTGATTGCATCAATGGCATCCACTATGGCAGACGCTGAAACACCCGTGAAACCAGGATCAATCCGCCCTGCCTCAAGCGTCTTCAACGAAAATGGCTGAAGATTTTCTGCGCGCTCTATTTTGAGCGGCTGAATCTCTGTCTTCTTGTTTGTTTGCGCGAGTGCCGGATTGAGTGCTGCACCAAATAATAATGCAGCCAAAATAATGTATTTCATGGCTATCTCCAGGATATAATTTATTTGTTAAAATAGTGCAGGGTTAATGGTTTTTCTATACTATGAGACTTTCTCGGCGGGAACGCTTGCGGCTTGCGGCGCGAGCGTTAGTGAATGTATCGGCTTCTTCCTTGGTTGCGACAGGGTAGCTCAACAGTTCGGCCACAAGCTCATTGGTTTTCGCTTCGGCATAGCGTGGATGACGTTTCAGATAAGCCAAACCCTCTTCAATTTCCGCTTGCGTGAAGCGTGAGCTTTCGACGACGTAGGCGAAATTGCGGTTTTTTCTGATGTCGTCAATTTTCCCGGTCGTTGTGCCAGCCTTTGCTGCTAGCTTCTCTGTCGATAATTTGCTGTTTTTACCAAAATGCAGTAAATGCACAACAGCGACAGGCATCTCGCCACGGATGATGCAAGCATCCATTTTCCCTCCTTTTTTACTCCGTTTTTATAACGGCGAAATATTCAACAAATTGGCCAACTCGTGGGCTTCGTCCTGTGAATAAAAAGTGGCGACAACCTTGCAAGCGCCAAATTCCTGGGCAAGTTCTTTCTGCCGAATGGGGTGATTGCCATAACGAAACCGCCTGGATTGACCCGCATTGGTCAGCTCATAAGTTCCCCAGGTTCTAGGAAATGTAAGTCCATTGGATGTTGCCTGGCTGCGGGTTTCTTTTGCTTTGGTCAGCAAGCTCTCAATAGCGGCGTTCATTTGTCTCTTTCTCCCATGCTGTAATCAAAAATCATCGGTTTTCCTGGCGTTAAGACTTGCTCCCAGGTCGGTAGACAGTTTTTCTATGCGCAAGCGCACCGACTCGGGTATCCCCAAAGCGGTGTCACCAGTTATTGGTGCAGTTATATTCCCTGGTTGTGTTCCCCACAAAAAGCCGTCAAACGTAGAACGGGCTCGCCCATCCTTACACTCGACCTGCAATGTATAGGCTACATAGACTGGGGTAAGAAGAGCATAGGTGGACATGCTGCCCTTTCCGATCATCGTCCCGGCATCAAGGTCGTAGACCTCGACAACCGCTTTGGAATCCTTATAGGTTCGCGCAGCCCAGTCACGGGCAGAGCGGCATACATCCGCCTTTGTCTTGCCCGGCGCTTCATGGATGGTAACGACGGATAAAGGGGGGGTCATCGGCCCTGTTGCGCACCCGGACAACATTGCCGCCATAGCAACGGCAACAACAAAAATCAAACGCTTCATATCGACTCCTCTCAGTGGTTGGCGGATTGCCTTGGTTATTCGTGTGCGCCTGGCGCGATGGCAGGCAAGGTCGACACGTTTATGTCATATTCATTTTATATCGTTTGATTGTTTATGACAATCGTTCGATACATGAGCGCGCGTGCCAATCCCCGAAACTATCCGCATGGCACAAACTCCCGAAAAGCTGGCGTTCGCTGCGCGTCTCAAGCAGGCGATGAAACGCAGTCCAAAGAAGATCAGCGGCCCGTCGGAACTCGCCTTGCAGTTCAATTTGCGGCACCGGGCCGGGCAGATCACCAATCAGGCGGCGCAAAAATGGCTGGTCGGGGAAAATCGCCCGGCGGCGGACAAAATCGAAACGTTGGCGGAAATGCTCCAGGTTTCCACCCAATGGCTGAGATACGGCATTGCCGAAACACCCCCGGCGAAGCAGCCCGCCACCCAGGGGGCCGCCGCCAGCCGTCCGGCCCTGACAATGGATGAATTGCAACTCATTGATAAATTCCGCGCCCTGCCGGAGCATCAACGCTTTCTGGTGCAAGACATCATCGAGCAGTTTTTCCTGCAACAGGAGATGTGGCGGGGGTGAAGCTGGCGGGCGCCGTCAGTGGGAATCAACAGGGCAATCGCATGAATGACGTAGGGGCGGCATTCTGCCGCCAGCGGGCGACTAAAAGTCGCCCCTACAACACCCTTTTTCTCCCTCATGGGCTTTTTGCAGCGGATAAAAACGGT
>JAITWU010000207.1 GCA_031285115.1 Azonexus sp.
CCGGACGGCAATTTCTGCCGTTGCCCCGGTTTTTCTCTGGCCGCAGCCTGGGTTTGTGTCAGGATTACCGCTGTAGCCGCCGCCGCTGCTCGTTGCGGAATAATTTGCGTCAATTTTCATGGTCGCCCCCGGTCAATCACGAACAGCCAATAGCAAGTCGTGTGCCCGGTTGTCCGGCCTTGATGCGGTCGCCGTCGGTGTGCGCGAATGGGCTGGTTGCGGCCGTTTTTTATAGCAACGGCGCGAGCCACCGTTCGGCCTCGGCCACCGTCATCTCCTTGCGCCTTGCCCAATCCTCCAACTGGTCGCGGCCGATTTTGGGGATGGCAAAATAGGCCGCTGCCGGGTGGGCGAGGTAGAAGCCGGAGACGGAGGCGGCGGGGGTCATGGCGCAGGATTCGGTGAGGTTCATGTCGGCGTTGTTGGGGGCGTCGAGCAGGGCGAACAGGGCGCGTTTGGCGGTGTGGTCGGGGCAGGCGGGGTAGCCGGGGGCGGGGCGGATGCCCTGGTATTTTTCGGCGATCAGGGCTTCGTTGTCGAGGCTTTCGCTTTCGGCGTAGCCCCAATAGTGAGTACGCACTTGCCGGTGCAGCCATTCGGCGGCGGCTTCGGCGAGGCGGTCGGCGAGCGATTTCAAAAGGATGGCCGAGTAGTCGTCGTGCGCCCGCTCAAATTCGGCAAGTCTGGCTTCGATGCCCAAACCGGCGGTGACGGCGAAGGCGCCGATGTAGCCGCGCTCGCCGACAAAATCGGCGAGCGCCAGATTGTGCCGTCCGGCGGGTTGTTTGTGTTGCTGGCGCAGGCCGATCCAGCGGCCAAGTTCTTCGCTGCGTGTTTCATCACGGTAGATGATGATGTCTTCGTCGATGCTGCTCGCCGGGTAGAGGCCGAAGACGGCGCGGGCGGTGAGCCAGTTTTCGGCAATGAGGCGGGCGAGCATGGCTTGGCCGTCGGCGTACAACTGGCGGGCGGTTTCGCCGACTTTTTCGTTGTCGAGGATGGCCGGGTAGCGGCCCGCCAGATCCCAGCTTTGGAAGAAGGGCGTCCAGTCGATGAAGGGCGCGATGTCGGCAAGCGCCAGATCGAGCGTCTGCCGCCCCATTTGCCGTGGCGCGGCGGGCTGGTAGTCGGTCGCCAGAGGAAAACGGTTGGCCCGCGCTTCGCTCAAAGAAACGAGCGTCGCGCCTTTGCGCCCGGCGTGTTCGGCGCGGACGGCGGCGTATTCGGCGGCGATTTCGGCGATGTAGCCGGGTTTTTGTTCGGCGGAGAGCAGTTTGGTGGCGACGCCGACGGCGCGTGAGGCGTCGGCCACGTAAACCACGGGGCTGTCGGTATTGGCGGCGATTTTGATGGCGGTGTGGGCGCGGCTGGTGGTCGCGCCGCCGATCAGGAGCGGCTGTGTGAGGCCCTGGCGTTTCATTTCGCTGGCGACGTGGGCCATTTCTTCGAGCGAGGGGGTAATCAGCCCGGAGAGGCCGATGAGGTCGGCCTGATGCTCGCGGGCGGCGTGCAGGATGTTTTCGCAGGAGACCATGACGCCCAGATCAATGATGTCGTAGCCGTTGCAGCCCAAAACGACGCCGACGATGTTTTTGCCGATGTCGTGCACATCGCCCTTGACCGTCGCCATGAGGATTTTGCCCTTGGCCCCGAGGCCGGAGCGGGCTTTTTCTTCTTCGATGTAGGGCACCAGATGGGCGACCGCCTGTTTCATGACGCGGGCCGATTTGACGACTTGCGGCAGAAACATTTTGCCCGCGCCAAACAAATCGCCAACGTGGTTCATGCCCGCCATGAGCGGGCCTTCGATCACGGCGAGCGGCGGTTTGCCCTCCGCCGCCAGCCGGGCGCGGATTTCTTCGGCGTCGGCGACGACAAAATCGGTAATGCCTTTGATGAGCGCGTGTTCGAGGCGCTTTTCAACGGGCTGCTCACGCCACGATAAATCCGGGCCGCTGTCTTTGGCTTTGCCTTCTTTGACGGTCTGGGCGAATTCGACCAGCGCCTCGCCCGCGCCGCCCGGCGTGGAAACTGCGCGATTGAGCACCACGTCTTCGACCTTCTGCCGCAGGATGGGATCGAGATCGTCGTAGACGCCGAGCATTCCGGCATTGACGATGCCCATCGTCATGCCGTTTTTGATGGCGTGGTAGAGAAAAACGGTGTGAATCGCCTCGCGCACCGGGTCGTTGCCACGGAAGGAAAAGGAGACGTTGGAAACGCCGCCGGAAATGTGGGCGTCCGGCAGATTTTCTTTAATCCAGCGCACGGCGTTGATGAAATCGACGGCGTAATTGTCGTGTTCCGGAATGCCGGTGGCGATGGCGAAAATATTCGGGTCGAAAATGATGTCTTCCGCCGGAAAACCCATGCCGGTGAGCAAATCGTAAGCGCGGCGGCAGATTTCGGTCTTGCGCTCAAAGGTGTCGGCCTGGCCCTTTTCGTCAAAAGCCATGACGATGACCGCCGCGCCGTAACGGCGGGCGAGGCGGGCCTGTTCGATGAATCTGGCTTCGCCCTCCTTGAGCG
>JAITWU010000358.1 GCA_031285115.1 Azonexus sp.
TCCCCGTTGCTACGCAACAGGGAGGATCAAAACCACCACCTCGATTTGCCCACATACGGTAGCCGACCAGCGGAAAGAGAGAAAGCCGTGAAATCTGATTTATTTTTGTAACGGCTATATATCAAATATCTTGACGCAATCATTCCCTTGAGGGAGAGATTTTTGCAATAACCGCCAAGGCGACTGGCGTCGCGGCGGAAGATCCGACGCAACGCCAAGGACGGCCGGTTACGGATGCCGCAATTGCGCTTGGGCGGCGGCCAGGCGGGCGATGGGGACGCGTGGGCCGGAGCAGGAGACGTAGGTCAACCCGATGCGGTGGCAGAACTCGATCGAGGCCGGGTGGCCGCCATGTTCGCCGCAGATGCCGACTTTGAGGTCGGGCCGGGTTTCGCGGCCAAGGTTCACTGCGATTTTCATGACTTCGCCGACGCCCTTCTGATCGAGCACTTCAAAGGGGTTGTCCTGGAGGATGCCGGCGTCGACATAGGCGGGCAGGAATTTGTTTTCGGCATCCTCGCGCGAGAAGGAAAACGTCGCCTGCGTCAGGTCATTGGTGCCGAAGGAGAAGAATTCCGCCGTTTGCGCAAGCCGCCCGGCGCGCATACAGGCGCGGACGACTTCGATCATCGAGCCGAATTTCAATTGCACTTCGATGCCGTGGGTGTGTTTGACCTGCTGGTGGATTCTGTCGACGTAACTCTTGATCCGCTCCAGTTCTTCGACCGTCGCCACTTGCGGCACCATGATCTCGGGATGTACTTCGACGCCTTCCTTGGCGCACAGGGCGGCGGCTTCGAGCACGGCCTGAATCTGCATCGAGTAGATTTCGGGATAGGTGATGCCCAGACGCACGCCGCGGTGGCCGAGCATGGGATTGACTTCGGCCAGCGCGCGCACTTTGCGCAGGGTTTTTTCCTTCTTGACGATCACGTCTTCCTCAAGATGGGATTCCTTGAATATTTTGAGGGCGTCATTGAGCTGGCCGAGGCCGTCGGAATATTTCTGATAGAGGCCGAGATTGACGAGCTTCAGGGTGTCCGGCAGTTCCTCGATGCCCTTGATGGTGTCGCGCAGGTGGTGCAGATGGGTGATTTCCAGTTCCAGTTGGGCGGCGGTGGGCAGGAACTCGTGCATCGGCGGGTCGAGCAGGCGCACGGTCACCGGCAGGCCCTTCATGGCCTTGAAAATGCCCTTGAAGTCGTTGCGCTGGATGGGCAGCAGGCGGTCGAGCGCAGCTTGCCGCTCTTCCACGGTATCGGCCAGAATCATCTCCTGGACGATGGGCAGGCGGTCGGTGTTGTTGAACATGCGCTCGGTGCGGCACAGGCCGACGCCCTTGGCGCCGAAATTGCGCGCCTTGAGCGCGTCGTTGGGCGTGTCGGCGTTGGCGCGGACTTCGATGCGGGCGGCTTTGTCGGCCCATTCGAGCAGCGTAACCAGTTCGGCGGAAAATTCCGGTTCGACGGTCGGCACTTCACCGGCGTAAACATGGCCGGTGCCGCCGTCGATGGTCACCACATCGCCTTCGTGCAACACGGTGTCGCCGATGTACGCCTTGCGCGCCATGTCGTCGATGTGGATCGCGTCGCAGCCGGAAACGCAGGGTTTGCCCATGCCGCGGGCGACGACGGCGGCGTGCGAGGTTTTGCCGCCACGGCTGGTGAGAATGCCCTGGGCCTGGAAAAAGCCGTGAATGTCTTCGGGCTTGGTTTCCTCGCGCACGAGAATCACCTTGTCGCCCGCCTTGCCGCGTGCTTCGGCGGTGTCGGCATTGAAAACGATCTTGCCCGAAGCCGCCCCCGGCGAAGCGGCCAAGCCTTGCGCCAGCGGCTTGCCGTGGAAGTTCGGCGATAACTGCGGCACCAGAAGTTGTTCGAGGATCGCCGGTTCGACGCGGAGCAGCGCCTTGTCCCGCGTGATCAGGCCAGCATTGGCCATTTCCACCGAAGTGCGCACCATGGCGCGGGCGTTCATCTTGCCGTTGCGGGTTTGCAGGCAGTAGAGCTTGCCTTTCTCGATGGTGAATTCAAAATCCTGGACTTCTTTGTAATGCGCTTCCAGCCGGTTGTGCAGATCGACCAGTTGCTCGTAGATGACGGGCATTTCCCCGGCCATTTCGGCAATCGGCTTGGGCGTGCGGATGCCGGCGACGACATCCTCGCCCTGGGCATTGACCAGATATTCGCCATAAATCAGGTTTTCGCCGGTGCCGGGGTTGCGGGTGAAGCCGACGCCGGTTGCCGAATCGTTGCCCATATTGCCGAAAACCATGGTGCAGATATTGACCGCCGTGCCGTTGGCCATCGCTGGCGTGATCCTGAATTGCCGACGGTAGTCAATCGCCCGCTTGCCGTTCCACGAGCGGAACACGGCCTGCACGGCGATTTCCAGTTGCTCGTGCGGGTCTTGAGGGAAAGGCTTGCCGGAATGGCTGCGGACGATGGCAAGAAATGCCTCGGCCAGTTCCTTGAGGTCGCCAGCGCGCAGGTCGACATCCTGCCGCGCGCCGCATTTGCCCTTGATTTCGGCCATCTTGGCGTCGAACGCCTCATCGGGCACGCCCAGCGCGATTTTGCCGAACAACTGGATGAAGCGCCGGTAGGCATCCCAGGCGAAGCGTTCGTTGCCGGTCTGCTCGATCAGGCCCTTGAGCGACTCGCTGTTGAGGCCGAGGTTGAGAATGGTGTCCATCATGCCCGGCATCGACATCGCCGAACCGGAACGCACCGAAACCAGCAAGGGATTGGCGCTGGAACCGAAGCCCTTGCCGGTTTTCTTTTCGAGCGCGGCAATGGATTCTTTGATCGCCCCGGCCAGACCGCCGGGCAGGCTGCCTTCTTCGAGATAAGCCAGACAGGCTTCGGTGCTGATGGTGAACCCCGGCGGAACCGCCAGGCCAATCTGGGTCATCTCGCACAGATTGGCGCCCTTGCCGCCCAACAGCATTTTGTTCTTGCCGTCGCCTTCTTCAAAAGAAAAGATGTATTGCTTGCTCATGACCTGTCTCCTTGGTAGGTGGGGTTTGTAATTCCGATTAAGGCAACAGCAGCCTGCCGCAGGGGCGGGCTGTCTGCGCAATCCATGAAGCGAGAAAATACCTTTGTGGCATTTTGCCACGATTAAACCGGGCCGTTGCCCGGTAACGAAAATCAATGACGATCAGCGATGGCGGCGCGGTAGAGGCTGTCGTAGTCAGCCGCCGCGTGACGCCAGGAAAAATCGCAGCGCATCCCATTTTGCTGGATGCGCAGCCACTGCCGCTTGTCGCTCCAGGCGGCGGCGGCGCGTTGCATGGCGGCCCACAAGGCGTCGCTGCTGCTGTCGGCCATGACGAAGCCGTTGCCGCTTTTGTCGGCGAGCGTCGCGGCGCTGACGTCGACCACGGTATCGGCGAGGCCGCCGGTCGCCTGCACCAGCGGCGGCGTGCCGTAGCGCAGGCTGTACATCTGGTTGAGGCCGCAGGGTTCAAAGCGCGAGGGCATGAGGAAGCAGTCGGCCCCCGCTTCGATGCGGTGGGCGAGATTTTCGTCAAAGCCAAGGCGAACGGCGACTTGCCCCGGCAGGCGCTCGGCAAGCGCGAGAAAACCGGCTTCGAGCGCCGGATTGCCGCTGCCAAGCACGACCAGTTGGGCGGGCAGCGTCGGCAAATCATCACCGATGGCGAGCAGCAGATCGTGGCCTTTTTGTTCCGTCAGACGGCTGACAACGCCGAAGAGAGGCCGGTCAGTCGCCGGGTCGAGTCCCATTTCCTGTTGCAGGGCGGTTTTGTTGAGCCGCTTGGCGGCCAGCCGGTTGGCAGCGTAAGAAGCGGCCAGCGCCGGGTCGGCGGCGGGGTTCCAGAGTTTGGCGTCGATGCCGTTGAGAATGCCGTGCAAATGGTCGCGGCGGTGGCGCAGGAGCGGCGCCAAGGCGTAGCCGAAGGCTTCATCCTGGATTTCACGGGCATAACTCGGGCTGACGGTGGAAAGGCGCGTCGCCAGTTGCAGCCCGGCTTTGAGGAAGGAAAGGAGACCGTGGTATTCGACGCCATCGAAGCGCCAGGCAGCTTCCGGTAGACCAAGTTCAGCGCGCAACGGCTCGCCGAAGCAGCCCTGAAAGGCGATGTTGTGCACGGTGACGACGCTCGCCGCGCCGCCCTCGTAATGCAGCCAAGCGGCGGCGAGCGCCGTTTGCCAGTCGTTGCCATGAACGATGTCAGGCCGCCAGTCGATGGGCGAAGCGGCCTGGCCCAAGAGCGCGGCAACCCGCGAGAGAAGGCCGAAGCGGATGGCGTTGTCGGGCCAGTCATGGCCGCTCACATCGACATAGGGGTTGCCGGGGCGATCGTAGAGCGGCGGGCAGTCGAGGAGCAGCAGCGGCAGACCGTCGGTTTCGGCGGCCAGCAGCCGGGCGGGCGGCAGCGCCGGGGCGAGCGCCGGAATTTCAGCGAGCGCCGTGGCTTCTGGAAACGCCTGACGCAGCGCCGGATAGCACGGCAGCAGCGCGCGGACATCATGGCCGCTCTCGGCGAGCGCCCGTGGCAGCGCGGCGCTGACATCGCCCAAACCGCCGGTTTTGACCCAGGGGGCCATTTCGGAAGTCGCAAAAAGAATGGACAGGGGTTTCATGAGGCGCTCCTCAATGCGGCCAGCAGGCCGCGCGTCGAGGCGTCGAAGGCGCTGGCGTCGCCGTTGCCGGCCAGCAGCGGCTCGATCCGGCCAGCCAGCGTTTTGCCGAGTTCGACGCCCCATTGGTCAAAGGAATTGAGATTCCACAAGACGCCGAGGCAGAAGGTTTTGTGCTCATACAAGGCGAGCAACTGGCCGAGCGTGTAGGCATCCAGCCTTGGCAGCAGCAAGGTCGACGAGGGCTGGTTGCCGGGGAACAGTTTGTACGGCAGCAGTGTTTCAGAAACGCCCGCAGCACGGAGTTCAGCGGCGGTCTGGCCGAAAGCCAGCGCCGCCGACTGGGCGAGGCAGTTGGCGAGCAGGGGCCGGTGATGGCCGGGCAGCGGAAAATCGCTCTCGCCCAGGGCAATGAAATCGCAGGGAACGAGCTGGCCGCCCTGATGCAGCAACTGGTAAAACGAGTGCTGGCCGTTACTGCCCGCCGCGCCCCAGACGATGGGATTGGTCGGCACGCCGATGCCTTGCCCGGCGCGGTCGGTCTGCTTGCCATTGCTTTCCATTTCCAGTTGTTGCAGGTAGGCGGGCAGCAATTCGAGCGACTGGCTGTAGGGCAGCACGGCGGCGCTTGGCGCGCCGAGAAAGTCGGTATTCCACAGGGTGAGGAGGGCGAGCGTCAGCGGCAGATTATCGGCGGCAGGCGCGTTGGCGAAGTGTTCGTCCATTGCCCGCGCCCCGGCCAGCAGTTGCGTGAAATTACTCCAGCCGACGGCCAGCGCCAGCGACAGGCCGATTGCCGACCACAGCGAAAAACGCCCGCCGACCCAATCCCAGAATTCAAAAACGTTGGCGTCGGCGATGCCGAACTCGCGGGTGCGCTCGCGGGCGGTGGACAGGGCGATGAAGTGGCGGGCCACGGCCTCTTCGCTGCCTGCCGCCGCCAGCAGCCAGGCGCGGGCGGTGCGGGCGTTGATGAGGGTTTCCTGCGTGGTGAAGGTTTTGCTGGCGATGATGAACAGCGTCGCGCGCGGATCGAGCCGGGCGAGCAGCGGCGCGATGTCGGCGGCGTCCACATTGGCGACGAAATGCACGCGCAAATCCGGCTGCTGCGCCGCCGCCAGGGCGCGGGCCGCCATACGCGGGCCGAGGTCGGAGCCGCCGATGCCGATATTGACGACATCGGTGATGCGCTCATTGCTGTAGCCGCGCCAGACGCCGTTGTGAATGCTGTCGCAGCAGTCCTGCATCTGCGCCAGCACGGCGCGGGTTTCCGGCGGCGCAGCTTCCCCGGCGCGCAAGGCGACGTGGCGGACGGCGCGGCCTTCGGTGTGGTTGATGATCTCGCCGGAGAGCATTTTTTGCCGCCAGCCGTCGATGTCCGCCGCCGCCGCAAAATCGAGCAGCAGACGGTGCGCTTCGGCGTCGATGCGCTGTTTGGAAAAATCGAGGAGCAAACCGTCGCAACGCCGCGAAAAACGCTCAAAACGCCCGGCATCGGCGGCGAACAGGTCGCGCAGATGATGCTGCGAGAAGCTCGCGGCGTGGGCGGAAAGCGCCTGCCAGGCTGGCGAGTCGGTGAGTTTCATAGCCACAGCATGAGGCCGGTTTCAAAGGGATGGGAGAGCGCGGCGTGGGCCGGGAAAATGCGCACGCGGTATTCCAGCCGACCGCACAGTTCCGGCTTGAGATCGAGGGTGTACAAGGCTTCGCCCTGGCTGTTGGTGCCGGTGCAGCGCAGCGGATAGTGGTGCAGTTTGTCGCTGCCCGCTTTGAGGCCGGGGCGGCCAAACAGGACTTCGACCGTCACGTCGCCAAAAGAAAGGCCATTGAGCTGGACGGCGACTTCGATGCGCAGCGCCGCGCCAAACGGCAACTGCCGTTCCGGCTGATCGAGGCGCAACAGGCGCACGCCGGGCCAGGCGGCGCGGACGCGGGCTTTCCATTCGGCGACCTCGCGGGCGACGGCAAAATCGCTTGCAGCGTAACGGCGGCCCCCGGCGGCGGCGGGCGCATACATGTTTCTGACATATTCGCCAACCATGCGGATGACGTTGAAACGCGGCGCGATGGTGGCGATACAGCGTTTGGTCATCGCTACCCAGTCCGGCGAATAGCCCATCGGCCCGGTACGGTAATAGGTCGGGATCACCTGATCTTGCAGGATTTCGTAGAGCGAGCGGGCTTCCTCGGCGTCGCGCCGGGCTTCGTCGAGATGCGCGGGCGCCGGTTTGATCGCCCAGCCGTTGTTGACTTCGCCGCTGTCGTCATAGCCTTCGCCCCACCAGCCATCGAGCACCGAGAGATTGAGCGTGCCGTTCATCGCCGCCTTCATGCCGGAAGTGCCGGAGGCTTCGAGCGGGTAAATCGGATTGTTGAGCCAGACATCGACGCCCGCCACCAGCGAGCGCGAGAGGTGCAGATCGTAGCCTTCGACGAGCAGGATGCGGCCTTCAAATTCCGGCTGCCGCGCCACCTCAGCGAGGCGGCGGATGATCTCCTGGCCCGGCTGGTCAGCCGGATGCGCCTTGCCCGCAAAGAGGAAGAGCACGGGCCGCCCGGCTTCGCCGATGATTTCGCGCAGCCAGTCGAGATCCTGCAACAGCAGGGCGGCCCGCTTGTAGGTGGCGAAGCGGCGGGCAAAGCCGATGGTCAGGATGTTCGGATTATCGGGATCGACCAGTTTCAAAAGCCGGTCGAGGTGCGCGGGCGACCCCTGGTTGCGCTCGTGCTGGGCGCGGAGGCGCTCACGCACGAGACGCAGCATCTTGGCCTTCAACTGCTGGCGGATGCTCCAGAAAGTAGCGTCGGGAATTTCGTCGATGCCATCCCAGTTGCCCGGTTCGATCTGCCGCTCCTGCCAGCCGATGCCGAGATAACGCTCAAAGGTGTCGAACCACTCGGGAGCGAGGAAGGTCGGCAGATGGACGCCGTTGGTCACGTAGTCGATGGGATTTTCGGCGGGCGGAATCTGCGGCCACAGGTAACGGCAGATTTTCGCCGAAACGCCGCCGTGGATGCGCGAAACGCCGTTGTGGCGGCGCGAGCCGCGCAAGGCCAGCGCCGTCATGTTGAAGTCGCTCTGCCCCGGCTCCGCGCCAAGAGCGAGCAGGGTCGCGCAATCGAGGCCGAGTTCCTGACACCAGGCCGAAAAATAGTGGCGGATCATGTCCTCGGAAAAATGATCGTGACCAGCGGGCACCGGCGTATGCGTGGTAAACACCGTATTGGCCGCCACCGCTTCGAGGGCAGCGGCAAACGACAAGCTGCCGCCGCCCATCAGATTGCGGATGCGTTCGAGAATGAGGAAAGCGGCATGTCCCTCATTGATATGCCAGACCGTCGGCTGCATACCCAACCGGGCGAGCGCCCGGACACCGCCGATGCCGAGCAGGAGTTCCTGCTCGATGCGCGTGGTCTTGTCGCCGCCATAAAGACGGTGGGTGATTTCGCGGTCGGCGGCGGAATTTTCCGGCAGCCAGGTATCGAGCAAAAT
>JAITWU010000208.1 GCA_031285115.1 Azonexus sp.
AGCCGGAAACGATTGTTGTCATCGAGCAAATGCCAAAAGCATTCATACGATTGCCCTGGGGTTGAATGCAATGTCAGGCCATAGCATTTCATTTTTCCTTGAATTTAGAAATAACCTCAGCATCACTGAGCGGGGGGCCGACCCATACGGCAACTTTTGATGCGCCAGCACCAAGCGCCAGTTCTCGAAGCAAGCGGTCTTCTACTTGGGTTAGACCACCGTCAATTTTTTCAAGAGGGTGAATTACAACTGATGTTGACAAAAATAATCCAGAACCTCGTGCTTCAGAAATAGCCTTTTTCAAGCATTCCGCAGCCGCAGTGAAGTTACCGACAAGCATTCGTGGATGTGAGAAAGGGGTGCTTGCACTCCTTTGAAAAGTGCGTGGATTATTGACATTTCGTACCTGGACGAAATTTTCTCGAATTTGCACATAAAGAAAATTTGTGAACACGGATGATTCCCGAATGAAAAATCCAACGCCCCGATCGGCAACCGGATTCAGAAAAAACCCGGCCAATCAGAGCGTATGCGTCGGGCGCGATGACTGCATGACGCCGCCGAGCAGCCCCTCGATCTTGCGATACGCTTCCTGCCCGCTTTCGTCGCTGTTGAAATTGACGCCGATCCCCTGGGCGCGGCCATTTTGTGCGCCAGCCGGGGTAATCCAGACAACGCGCCCGGCAATCGGCAGCTTGGCCGGATCATCCATCAGCGAAAGCAGCATGAACACCTCGTCGCCAATGTTGTAGCCACGGGTCGTCGGGATGAAAATACCGCCGCCGTTCAAATGCGGCATAAAAGCAGCGTACAACGCCGATTTGGAATTGATGTTCAGCGACAAAACGCTTGGGCGCAGCGGCGGGGGTTTGACTTGGCTCATCGGCGATCAGAGATTAAGCGGCAAACAAAGCGCGGTAATCGAGAAAAAGTCCTTCGAGAAACAGGCGGGCATTCAACGGCTGTTCGGCTTCCCGGCGGCGCGTCACGCACGCGCGATACGCCCGCGACAAGCGCGACGGCGGAATCATAGCAGCCAGCTTGCCGATTGTCGCCGCTTGCGGCAGAAAATAGCGCACCGTCAGACCATTGCCCGCCAGTTGCAAGTCGACCAGCCACTTTTGCAGACCATCGACCACGGCCTTCAAAGGCAGCCGCCCCTTGCTGTCCTTGACGGCTTTTTCCAGCTCCCCCGCCAGCGCCAGCGGCTCCAGCGATTGACCGGCGGAGAGCCGTTTGATCAGCGTTTCCAGCCAATCGCTCTGGCCCGATTGCGACCATTCCAGCGCCAGCCCCGGCGCGCCGCCAGCCAGCGCCAGCCAGCGTTTGGCGTCCGTCACCCCCGCTGCGGTCAGCGCCGCTTCGGCGCTGGCTGGCGGCGGCAGTGGAATCGGCACCACCTGGCAGCGGCTGCGGATAGTCGGCAACAAGCGCATCGGGTCGCTGGAAACCAGCAAAAACAAAGTGTTGGGCGCAGGCTCCTCCAGTGTTTTAAGGAGCGCGTTGGCCGTTGCCCGATTCATCGCCTCGGTCGGGTTGATGATGACAATCCGCAAACCGCCGCGATGGGTGCCGACATTGAGAAATTCATCCAGCCCGCGCACCTGGTCGATGGTGATCTGCTGGCTGGCCTTCTTTTTACCCTCCTCCGCCTCGCCCTCTTCGGCCAGCGCCTCCGGCTGCAACAGGCGAAAATCGGGGTGATTACCCTGGCTATACCAGTTGCAGGCCAGGCACTGGCCGCAAGCCTGCCCGTCGCTTTGCGGCTGCTCGCACAAAAGGCTCCCGGCAAACGCCCGCGCCAGCTCAAACTTGCCCAGACCGCGCTGGCCGAGCAGGAGCAAAGCGTGCGGCATCTGCGAGCGGCGGGCTTGAAGACTTTGCCAGACGGCGTGGTGGAGGTTGATGATATTCATGGGGCTGTAGAACCGGCAATCAAGTATTGAATTTCAATGAGCGAATCGCATAGCCGTCGGCGCGGGAATTCTGAAATCCTGCGGGTCATGACTTCAGACGGCTCCGGCCGCAGAACCAATGGCCTTGGTCGCCCATTGATTCAAACTCATGCCCGAAAGCTCCGCAGCGCGAATGGCCGCGCCGTGAATATCGGGCGGCACACGCAACATCATTTTTCCACTGACGGGCTTATCGGGCTTTTGTCCAAGTTTTTCACAGGCCGCCAGATAATCATCCACTGACTCATGGAAAGCAGCTTCCAGTTCGTCCACGCTGGAACCGTGAAATCCCACAATGTCACGGGTTCCGGCCAGATGCCCGACAAAAATCCGATCTTCGGCATCGTACTCGACGCGCGCCGCATAGCCTTTGTAAGTCATGGCATTCATGGGGTCACTCCTATGTTCCTCAAAAAATCACGGGCATCCGTCACGCGATAGCGCAAGGCATCCTTGCCGGGATGAGGACGGTGAAAATACGCCTTGACGCCATTCATCTCGAAAGTCACGGAAGAGCCTTGGCCTTCGATCACGGCACAACCAAGAGCAACAAACAACGACTCGATCAACGACCAGTCAATGCTGCCATTTACCGGGTTGGCAAAAATGGCTTGCAGTGTTTTTCGCTGCTTGCTGTTCATACGGGAACGATAGCGTTTTGCGCTATCCGCAGCAAGCGGATTTTGCTATCACTCACGACGATGTGACCGGTCTATGCACCAGTCATGGGAGAAGGGAAAAAAGCAGGAAGCAGGTTTTCAATCTGCTGGCGAATATGCTCAACGCTGTTGTTGGCCTCGATCACCCGGATGCGTTGCGGGCAGGTGTGGGCGCGTTCGAGGTAAGCCTGGCGGACGCGCTGGTAAAAGTCGGCTTTTTCTTGCTCGAAGCGGTCGAGCGGGCGGTTGGCGATGGCGATGCGTTCGCGGGCGACTTCGAGCGGCAGGTCGAAGAGCAGGGTCAAATCGGGTTGCTGGCGGCCAAAAACCCATTGTTCGAGTTGCTGCAATTTGCTTTTTTCGAGGCCGCGCCCGCCGCCCTGGTAGGCGTAGGTGGCGTCGTTGAAGCGGTCGCAGATGACCCATTCGCCGCGTTTCAGGGCGGGTTCGATGCGCGTTGCCCAATGTTCGCTGCGGGCGGCGAACATCAGGAGGGTTTCGGCTTCAATGTGCATCGGCTCATTCAACAGGAGTTCGCGCAGGCGCTCGCCAAGCGGCGTGCCGCCGGGTTCGCGGGTGATTTGCACAGTGAGGCCGCGACTGCGCAGGCGCTCGGCCAGCCAGTCGACGTGGGTGCTTTTTCCGGCGCCGTCGATGCCTTCAAATGTGATGAATTTGCCGCTCACTTGCCGCTCCTTTGATAACGATTGACTGCCCGGTTGTGTTCTTCGAGCGTATTGGAAAACTGGCTGCTGCCGTCGCCACGGGCGACGAAATAGAGCGCCGATGATGACGCCGGGTGCAGCGCCGCCTGCAACGAGGCCAGCCCCGGCATGGCGATCGGCGTCGGCGGCAGACCCCGCCGGGTGTAGGTGTTGTAGGGCGTGTCGGTTTGCAGATGGCGCTTTTTGAGATTGCCGTCAAAGGCGTCCTTCAGGCCGTAAATGACGGTGGGGTCGGTTTGCAGCGGCATTCCAAGGCGCAGGCGGTTGGTAAAAACGGCGGCGATCCGCTCGCGGTCGGCTTCGCGCCCGGTTTCTTTTTCGATGATGGAAGCCATGATGAGGGCTTCGTATGGCGTGTTGTAAGGCAAGCCTTCAGCCCGCCCGGCCCAGGCTTCGGCCAGCCGCTTTTCCATCGCCCGGAGGGCGCGGGCGATGAGGTCGAGGTCGCTCGAATGTTTGTCGAACAGGTAGGTGTCGGGAAAAAGCCAGCCTTCCAGATTGGCGTGTTGCGCGCCCAGGCGGCGGATGATTTCGTCATCGCTCAAATCGCGGCTGTCGCCGTTGACATCGGGGTTGGCGGCAAGGCGCGCGCGCCACTGGCGCAGCGTCCAGCCTTCGACGAGGGTGATGTCGCCCTGCGTGACTTTGCCGCGCACCAGTTTGTCGAGCAGTTGCCGGGGCGTGACGCCTTCGCCGACCGAATAACTGCCCGCCTTGATGCCGGTTTCCGCGCCGGAAACCCGCGCCAGCAGCAGCAGGAGCGAGGGTTCGACAGCCACCCCGGCGGCGCGTATTTGCGTAATCGCCGCCCGCAAGCCGCTGCCGTTGGCGATGTGGAAATCGACCGGCTGAGTCCGCAGCGCCAGCGGTTGACCGGCCCACCACCACAGCCCGCCAGCGGCGGCAGCCAGAAGCAGGAGAAGCGGCAAGAGGAGCTTGAGGAGAAGGCGCAAGGGAACTCGGCGGCGGCGGGTGAGTCTGTTCTGGCGATATAATAACCCACCCGCTTGAGGAGCCTTGATGAACCCCGATTGGCGCAGTTTTCTTGCATCAGCGAACGCCGTATTCGGCGGTGATTCGTTCGCCATCGAGCATTTTGGCGATACCGTCAGTGAACTTGAGGCCGCCGCCCGGCAGACGGTCATCGTCCCGCTCACGCATCTCGCCCTGATCGAGGCCGTTGGCGAGGATGCCCGGTCTTTTCTCCACAATCAGTTAACCAGCGATGTCAATCGCCTGCCGGAAAATCAGGCGCAACATGCCGCCTGGTGCACGGCCAAGGGGCGGATGCAGGCGAGTTTTCTGCTCTGGGGCGAAGATGGCGGCTACCGTCTGGCGCTGGCGGCTGACTTGCTGGAGCCGACCTTGAAGCGGCTGCCGATGTTTATTCTGCGCGCCAAGGTCAAGCTGACGGCAGAAAACGCGCAGGTGTTGATCGGCCTCGCCGGGCCTTCCGCCGATGCGGCGCTGGCGGCTGCCGGGTTGCCGGTTCCGGCGGCGGCGCTTGGCATCGCCAGAGCGCACGGCTCTACCGTGATTCAACTCGACGCCGGGCGCTTCATGATCGCCGCGCCGGAGGCCGCCGCGCCCGGCTTGTGGGCGAATTTGGCAAGCGCCACCCGCCCCGCCGGGACGCCCGTCTGGCGCTGGCTCGATGTCAAAGCCGCGTTCCCGCTCGTGACGCTGGCGACCAAAGAAGCCTTCGTGCCGCAAATGGCCGATTTTGAAAAAATCGGCGGCGTCAGTTTCAACAAGGGCTGCTATCCGGGGCAGGAAATCGTCGCCCGCACGCAATACCTCGGCAAAGTCAAACGCCATCTTTACCGTCTGGCGAGCAGTCAGCCGCTCGCGGCTGGCGACCCACTGTTTTCGCCCGACAACCCCGATCAATCCTGCGGCCAGGTGATGACCGCCGCGCCCGCGCCGGATGGCGGTTTCGCCGCGCTGGCCGTGGTTCAGGCCAATTTCGCGGCCAATCTGCGCCTCGCCGCCCGCGATGGGCCGGTGGTCGAAGCTGTCGCCGTCAATCCGCCCTGATACGCCGCGCCAAAAACCATGAACGATAAAGACCATTCGTTGACCGCCGAAGCAGCGCGGCGCATTGCCGAACTTGAGACCGAGGTGGCCGAACTGCGGCGGCAACTGGCCGGGATGCAAGAGATAACCGCTCCCCGGCAGGCAATCACCGCCGATCCCGCGCTTTTCAAAAAAATCTTTGACGAAAACCCCAATATCATCTTTGTCAAAAATCACGACGCCAAATTTGTTCTGGTCAATGAGGCGATGGCGCGTTTCTACAAGACGACGGCGGCGGCGATGATCGGCAAGGATGATGGCGATTTCGGCGCAACGCCGGAGCAGGTCGCGTATTTTCGGCAAACCGCGCTGGACATCATGACCAGCGGCAAAGCGGAAACCGTTTTTGAAGAGGCGCGGAACGCCAATACCGGCGAAATTCACCATTTCAAATCGTTCAAAAAACCCTTTATCGGCCCTGACGGTTCGCCGCACATTCTCGTCATCCCGTTCGACATCACCGATCTGCGGCACGCTCAGGAGCAGGTCGCCGAAAATGAACAACGCCTGCGCTTCGTCCTGGCGGCGACGGAAGAAGGCATCTGGGACTGGGACGTGCAAACCGGCGCCTTGCTCCACAACCCGCGCTGGTATGAACTGCTCGGACTCGCGCCGGAAGACATGACCGGCACCGTCGCCGACTTTTTCAATTGCCTTCTCGACGAAGAAAAGGCGGGGGTCGAAAAAGAACTCGCCAGTTGCCTGCGCGGCGAAAAACCCTATTCCCACGAACACCGGATGCGCTGCAAGAATGGCGAAATCGTCTGGGTGCTCGATCGCGGCAATGTCGTCCTGCGCGATGCCGAAGGCCGCCCTTTGCGCATGGTCGGCAGTTTCGCCGACATCACGGCGCGCAAATTCGCCGAGCAGGAACTGGTCGCCGCGCGCCATCAGGCGGAAGCCGCCAACGACGCCAAATCGGCCTTCCTCGCCAATATGAGCCATGAGATCCGGACGCCGATGAACGCCATCATCGGCTTCAATTACCTGCTCATGCGCAGCCCGCTGACGCCGAACCAGCGCGCCATGATGGAAAAAGTCGGGAGCGCCTCGGAACACCTGTTGCAGGTCATCAACAATATTCTCGAACTATCGAAAATCGAATCCGGCAAGCTCCTCATCGAAGCCCGCGAATTCGCCCCGCCGGAAGTCCTCGAAGCCGCCGCCACGGTCATCGGCGAACAGGCCGAAGCCAAGGGCCTGCAACTCACCGTCGATAGCGGCAACCTGCCGCCGCAGGCGATTGGCGACGCCCAGCGGCTGCGCCAGGTGTTGATGAATTTCGCCAGCAACGCCCTCAAATTCACCCACAGCGGCGCCATCCACCTGGCTGGCGAACTGCTGGCCGAGGACGCAACCACCCTCACCTGCCGCTTTGCCGTTCGTGACAGCGGCATCGGCATCCGTCCCGAAGATATTTCCCGGCTGTTCAAACCCTTTGAGCAGCTCGACGCCTCGACCACCCGCCAATACGGCGGCACCGGCCTCGGCCTTGCCATCTCCGCCCATCTGGCGCGGCTGATGGATGGCGAAGTCGGCGTTGATAGCGAACCCGGCGAAGGCAGCGTCTTCTGGATCAATATCCGGCTGCAAAAACCCGTCCATAAAGAAATCCCGCCGCCGGTCATGAACAAACCCGGCGTGCGCAAACTGCAAGGCAAGGTGCTGCTGGTCGAAGACGATGAACTCAACCGTGAAATCGGCTGCGAATTGCTCGCCAACATCGGCCTTGTCGCCGATATTGCCGAAAATGGCCAGATCGCCGTCGAGCGGGCGCAAAAAACCTGCTACGACCTGATTCTCATGGACATCCAGATGCCGGTGCTCGACGGCCTCGACGCCACCCGCCGCATCCGCGCCCTGCCCGAGGGGGAAGAAGTCGTCATCGTCGCGCTCACCGCCAACGCCTTCCGCACCGACCGTGAGCGTTACCTCGACGCCGGTATGGATGACTTTCTCGCCAAACCGATCGAGCCGGAAAGCCTGTTCACCCTGCTCGGCCAATACCTGCCGTCAGCAGCCGGGGAGCAGCCGGTGGCTGGCGCTCAGGCAATCACCCTCAACGTCCAGCCGCTCGACACCACCGCCCTGCACCAACTGGGCGAACTGCTGCGCAGCGGCGACATCGCCGCCCAAACCAGCTTCGAGCCGCTCCAGGAAAGCCTGCGCTTTGCCTTCCCCGAATATTTCCCGACCCTGCAAAAAGCCATCCGGGATTTCGACTACGAGGCGGCGGTCGTCGTCATCGACAAAATCAACGCCCGGCTGGCCTGACGCCCTTGGCGGCGGCCCGGTATAATCATGGGTTTTCGTAACGAATCGCAGGAACGCCAATGGAAGCCGAACACCTCAACAGCATCGCCAACAAACTCGACGATCTGGCGCAGCGCGCCGCTGATTTGCGGAGGTATCTTTGACTACGATCACAAACGCGAACGCCTGACGCTCCTCAATCAGGAACTCGAAGACCCGAAAATCTGGGATGACCCGAAGCGCGCGCAGGAACTCGGGCGCGAGAAAAAAACGCTGGAAGACATCGTGCTGGTCTTGGAAGCCGTCGCGCACGGCATCACGGATGGCCGCGAACTGTTCGCCATGGGCCGTGACGATAATGATGACGACACGCTGCTGGCGGTAGAAGCCGACAACGCCGAACTCGAAAAAAAGGTGGCGGAAGTCGAATTCCGCCGCATGTTCTCCAACCCTTCCGATCCCCTGCCCTGCTTTCTCGA
>JAITWU010000259.1 GCA_031285115.1 Azonexus sp.
CCGATGGGCCACGAATTTACCTCGCTGGTGCTGGCGCTTTTGCAAACCGGCGGTCATCCGCCCAAGGTCGAGCCGGAAATCATCGCGCAGATCAAGAATCTCGCTGGCGCTTTCAAGGCCGAAACTTTCATTTCGCTGTCCTGCCACAATTGCCCCGATGTGGTGCAGGCGTTCAACCTCATGGCCGTACTCAATCCCAATATCACCAGCACGATGGTCGACGGGGCGCTCTTTCAGGGTGAAGTCGAGCGCCGTCAGATCATGGCTGTGCCGACCATCTACGTGAATGGCGAGGAATTCGGCCAAGGCCGCATGAGCATCGAGGAAATTCTCGGCAAGCTCGATACCGGCGCGGCAGCCCGCGCTGCCGCAGAACTGGGCAAAAAGGAGGCTTTCGACGTGCTCGTCGTCGGCGGCGGCCCGGCGGGCGCGGCGGCGGCGATTTATGCGGCGCGAAAGGGCATCCGCACCGGCATCGTCGCCGAGCGTTTCGGCGGTCAGGTGATGGATACGCTGGCCATCGAAAATTTCATTTCGGTCAAGGAGACAGAAGGGCCGAAACTCGCCGCCGCCTTGGAAGAACACGTCAAACATTACGACGTGGACGTGATGAACCTGCAACGCGCCACGAAGCTCACGCCGGGCGCGCTCGCTGAAATACAACTGGAAAACGGCGCGACGCTCAAAGCCAAAACCGTCATCCTCGCCACCGGCGCGCGCTGGCGCGAAATGGGCGTGCCGGGCGAAAAGGAATACAAGGCCAAGGGCGTCTGCTTCTGCCCGCACTGCGACGGCCCGCTGTTCAAGGGCAAGCGCGTGGCGGTGATCGGCGGCGGCAATTCCGGCATCGAGGCGGCGATCGACTTGGCTGGCATCGTCGGCCATGTCACCGTGCTCGAATTTCTCGACACGCTCCGCGCCGACGCCGTGCTGCAAGCCAAACTCAACAGCCTCGCCAACGTCACCGTCATCAAATCGGCGCAGACCACCGAAGTGACCGGCGACGGCCAGAAGGTGAACGGCATCACCTACAAAGACCGCTTGAGCGGCGAAGTCCATCACCTCGAACTCGAAGGCATTTTTGTCCAGATCGGGCTGCTACCCAATACCGACTGGCTCAAAGACACGCTGGAGCTAACGCGCATGGGCGAAATCGTCATCGACGCCAAAGGCCAGACTTCGCTGCCCGGCGTCTTTGCCGCAGGCGACTGCGCGACGACGCCGTACAAGCAGATCATCATCGCTATGGGTTCGGGGGCCACCGCCTCGCTGTCGGCCTTCGACCACCTGATCCGCAGTTCGGCCCCGGCGGCTTGAGTCGGGGCCATTCGTCGGGGCAAATCCTGAGCGGGCGTCCGCGTTTGGCCGCCGCCCGCTCTTGCGTTAACATGGCCGCCCCTTCATTCGCGGCCAGGCGCCTGTTTTGCAATGACGCCCTTCCGCCAGTGCCGCTGACCCCATGTTGAGCGTCCTCTACAGTCTGCCGATCGTCGCCCTGCTCTGGCTACTCCATTTTCTGCCCCTGTCGGCGCTGGCCGTCATTGGCCGCGGCCTTGGTCGGCTGCTAATGCCATTGAGCCGCAAGCGCCGGGCCATCGTCGCCCTCAACCTGGCCTGGTGCTTTCCCGAACTCGATGAAACGGCGCGGCGCGATCTGGCGCGTCGCCATTTCGCCGCGCTTGGCCGCAGTTTTCTCGAACGCGGCATCCTCTGGTGGAGCAGCCGCCAGCGCCTGGAGAAATTGATCCGCATCGACGGCGAACAACATCTGCGCCAACAACTGGCCGCCGGTCGCCCGGTCATTTTGCTCGCCCCGCATTTCGTCGGCCTCGACGCTGGCGGCATCGGCATCGCCATGCGCCACGACAGCATTTCGCTCTACGCCAGGCAGAGCAACCCACTGGTCAACCGCCTGTTGCTGCGTGGCCGCCACCGCTTCGGCGACCAGCAACTGCTGTCGCGCCAGGATGGCGTGCGCGCCACCGTCAAGGCGATGAAGTCGGGGCGGCCCTTCTACTATCTGCCCGACCTCAACGCCCGCCGCCGCGACGCCGTGTTTGCGCCCTTCTTCGGCATCCAGGCCGCCACCGTCTCCGGCCTGCCCCGCCTTGCCCGCGTCGCCAATGCCGTGATACTCCCCTGCGTCACCCGCATGTTGCCGGGCGGCGCTGGCTATCGCGTCGAAATCGGCGAACCGTGGGCTGACTATCCGACTGACGACGTGGTAGCCGACACCACCCGCATGAATACCTGGCTCGAAGGCGTGATCCGCACCATGCCGGAGCAGTATTACTGGGTACACCGCCGTTTCAAGACCCGGCCCCCCGGCGAAGCGAGGCCGTATTGAATTGCGAGTGGGCGTCGAGAGCAAAATCATGCGTCCCAACGCTCCACTCTCGACTGATGACGCCCTCGCCACATCCGGCGAGCCGGGTATACTTTCGCCCCTGTTGATTGACTCCAGCAAAGAGAACGCCACCTTGTCCCTCATCATCCTTGGCCTTTCCGGCTCCCTGACGCACGACCCTTCCGCCGCCCTGTACATCGACGGCAAGCTCGTCGCCGCTGCCGAAGAAGAACGCTTCGTGCGCGACAAGCACGCGAAAAACCGGATGCCTTACGAAGCGGCGCGTTTTTGCCTTGATTTCGCTGGCATCAAACCCGCCGAGGTGAGCGCCGTCGCCAGTCCCTTCGCCCCCGTCAGCCTCGCCGAAAAAGCGCGCTGGCACTACGCCCGGCGCTACTGGTACGCGCCGGATCGGGCGCTCGATGCGCTCTTTAACGGCAACCGGCGCTTTCGCCGCTATAAAAAACGCATCGAATGGTGCTTGCAGCAACTCGGTTTCGATTTGGGCACAACCGAAATCGTCCCGGTCGAACATCATTTGACCCACGCCGCCAGCGCCTATCACTGCTCCGGCTTCACAGAAAAAACCGCGATTCTTGGCATCGACGGCAAAGGCGAATACGCCACCACGTTTTTCGGCGTCGGTGAAAACGGCAAAATCCGCAAAATCAAGGAATTCTACGACCCCGATTCCCTCGGCGGCCTGTACGGGGCGCTGACCGAATATCTCGGCTTTGAAATGCTCGATGGCGAATACAAAGTCATGGGCATGGCCCCCTACGGCGACCCGGACAAATACGACTTCTCACGCTTGGCCAAGTTCGAGAACGGCGAATTGATCGTCAATACCGACTACGCCAACGTGATCGGTTTTCGCCGCTACAAGGAAAAGGGCAAGGGCTACTACTTCTCGCCCAAGCTCATCGACTGGCTCGGCCCGATGCGCCACGGCGACATCGCCGATGACCCCTACATCCACTACGCGGCTAGCATGCAAAAGCGGTTCGAGGGTTTGTCGCTACAAATGATGGATCACTACCTCGGCGACATTATCCAGGAAACCGGGCGGCTGGCCTTCGCCGGCGGCGGCGCGCTCAACGTCAAGCTCAACCAGAAGATCATCGCCCGCCCGGAATTGAAGGAACTGTTCGTCCAGCCCGCCTCCGGCGACGCCGGAACAGCCATCGGCGCAGCCGCTTACGTTTCGACCGCGCGCGGCATGCCGGTCGAAAAAATGGAACACGTCTACCTCGGCCCGCGCTACAGCAATGAAGACGTCATTGCCGCCTGCGCCCGCCACCCGGCCAAGCTGCAA
>JAITWU010000341.1 GCA_031285115.1 Azonexus sp.
CTGGAGGCGCTGGCCTCGCACAAAGGCTCGGTGCTCGGCGTCCTGCCGGATGCGCCGCAACCGCCGCAAAAAGCGTTTGAAACCGCGCTCCTCTCTGCCCTGCAAGCCTTCGACCCGGCCCGGCCCATCTACGTCGAAGCCGAAAGCCGCAAAATCGGCAATCTCCATGTGCCAACCGCGCTCATCGAGCGCATCCGCCAAGGCGAGTGTCTGAGCATCGAAGCCACACTCGCCGCCCGCATCGACTTTCTTCTCGGCGATTACGCCTACCTGCCGCCGCGCCCGGAATTTCTCATGAGTCGGCTGGATGCCCTGCGCGGCCTGCAAAGCGGCGAAACGATCAGCCGCTGGCAGGCTTACGTTGCGGCTGGAGAATGGCCGCTGCTGGTTGGCGAACTGCTGGAACAGCATTACGACCCGCTCTACCGCCGCTCGCAAAACCGCCACTACGGGCAGACGCCGCGCCGTGACTTCATCACCGGCGACCTCTCGCCCGCTGGCGTCGAGCGACTGGCGGCGGCGATTGTCGATTCAGGCGGCAACTGATCAACTGAAGATCAAGCGAACCCGCTATTGCCCCGGCAATGCAGGGCAATCGCATGAATGACGTAGGGGCGGCATTCTGCCGCCAGCGGGCGACTAAAAGTCGCCCCTACAACACCCTTTTTCTCCCTCATGGGGGCTTTTTGCAGCGGATAAAAACGGTTGCTTTGTTGTCCAAAAACATTCATGCGATTGCCCTGCCCGGCAATGGCGCTTCGCCGCCATCGAGGATGGCCGTCAAAGAATCAGCCGGCATGGGCCGCCCCAGGTAATAGCCCTGCCCCTCGTCGCATTCCCAACTGGCGAGCAAATCCCAGGCCGCTTTGCTCTCGATGCCTTCGGCCATGACGCGGTAGCCGAGGTCGTGGCTGAGTTTGATCATGGCGCGGACAAGTTTTTGATTGCGGGGGGATGCTTCCAGGCCATAAACGAAACTGCGATCAATCTTGATCGCCGAGACCGGAAGTTTTTGCAGGTAAGACATATTGCTGTAGCCCGCGCCAAAGTCGTCGATGAAAATGGCTGCGCCGAATTCCTTGAGCGCCAGCAATTGCCGCAACACGCAATCATTGTTCCGCGCCAGGGCGCTTTCCGTGAACTCCAGTTCGAGGCAACCCGGCGTCAGGCCGGATCGTTCGACGGCGGCAATCACCCGTTCTGCAAAATCGTGCTCATCGAGATTGGCCGCTGAAATATTGATCGCCACCGCCAGCGGCTGCCGTTGCCGGTTCCAGGCAACCGCCTGGGCAAGCGCGCCGCGCAGCACCCAGTCGGTCATCGGCCTGGCCAGCGCCGTGCGCTCGACCAGCGGCACGAACTCGCCCGGCGAGATGGCGCCAAGAGCCGGATGATTCCAGCGCAAGAGCGCCTCGGCGCTGGTCCGGCAGCCGCTCGCGAAGGCTATGCGGGGCTGGTAATGCAGCAGCAGTTGGCCGTCCGCTTCGAGGGCGTGCTTGAAGTCGTTGAGGATGACGAACTTGCGCGTGGCGCGTTGATCCGCCTCGGGGTCATAGCTCGCCACCGAACCATCGGCGTGCTGCGCGTCTTCCACCGCGTTGAACAGGCGGCGGACAATCGTCCGTGGCGCCTCCGCCCCCGGCGTGAACTGGTATGAGCCAAGAACGGGCGCCAGCGCGACGAGAATTCCCTTGCACCAGATCGGCTCCCGCAGTTTGGCGAGGATCTCCTCGATCAAGGCCGCTGGCTCAATCTCGTGATCGTCCTTGAGCAGGATGGCGGAGCGCGTCGCGTCGATGTGGTACAACTTGCCGCGTTTGCCGATCAACCGCTGGATCAGCCGCAAAGCGTCGCGCACCACATTGTCGCCATACTCCGCGCCGAGCGCGCGCCAGCTATAGCTGGCCTGATCGGACGGCATGAAATCAATGACGATGCCGGTCGCCGTTGTGCCCGTGGCGTCCCCCGGACCTTCCAGATCTTCGAGCAGTTGATAGAGGTTGGGCAGGCCGCTCGCGCTATCGACCCGGCCAATCATGTTTTGCAATTCAATCTGGCTCATCACCATCGCCGCCAGATCTCGCAGGGCTTGTTCCTGTTCCGCTTCGAGCTGGCGCGGCGCGACATCGACGACGCAGATCGTGCCCAGACCATATCCGGCGCGGGTAATCAGCGGCGCGCCCGCGTAAAAGCGGATACCAGCCTGAACCAGCGGACTGTCCCGGAAACGCTCGTCTTCCTTGAGGTCGGGCACGACGAAGACCTTGCTATCCTGAATCGCATAGTTGCAGGGGGCCTGCTCGCGGGGAATTTCGGCAAGATCGACGCCGACTTTCGACTTGAACCACTGGCGGTCATGGTCGGTGAGCGAAATGGTCGAAACCGGCGCGCCGAGCAAGCGGCTCGCCAGCCGGGTCAAGCGGTCGAAACTTTCGCTCGGCGGCGTGTCGAGAAGCCCCAGATCACGCAGCGCATTGAGCCGCGCCTCCTCGTTATGCTGCAACTCGACAAGATAGGAGGACATCGAAACATTCCCGGCTCAGTATGAAAACTGGTTGATTCTATGACAATCAAAACATCGAGGCTTGGGATTTTTAGCGTCGGCGGGGCAATCGCGCCAATGTCAATGGCATTTGTTGCGTGATAACAGCCGCCCCCGGCTGCCACCACAAGCCCCTCGCCCCTTGCGGGAGAGGGGTTGGGGAGAGGGGTGAGCGCCTCGTCGGCGTCGGCGGCTCAATCTTGCCGCACCGCACAAATCGCCTGCCGCACCGCCGGTTTCGGTGCATCGACAAAACCTTCCACATAAGCGATTTCGCGCAATCCGGCAAACGCCGCAACAGCCAGCAATTCACCGGGGCGGAGCAGAAAATCGGGATTGGACGGCTTGCCAAAAGCGGCGTTGCCATCCATGAACGTCTCGTAAATCAACACACC
>JAITWU010000375.1 GCA_031285115.1 Azonexus sp.
AAGTATTGGTCGCCGGTGGGCCGGGTGGACAACGTGCATGGTGACCGCAACCTCGTTTGCAGTTGCCCGCCAGTGGCCGATTACGCCTGAGATCCGCGGCCCGGTTCATGGCGATATCGGTTTTCGACCTGTTCAAGGTCGGCATCGGCCCCAGCAGCAGCCACACCGTGGGGCCGATGCGCGCGGCGCGCCTGTTCGCCGCGCGGCTGGCGGCCGATGGCGCACTGGCCCGCACGGCGCGCGTGCAGGCGCGGCTGTACGGCAGCCTGGGCGCCACCGGCAAGGGCCACGGCAGCGACAAGGCGGTGCTGCTGGGCCTGGCTGGACACGACCCCGAAACCGTGGACGTGGACGCCGTGCCGGCGCTGCTGGCGGCGCTGCGCGCCGAGCGTCGGCTGCCGCTGCCGGGCCGGCCGCCGATCGCCTTCGACGAAAAAACCGACCTCGTTTTTCTGCGCCGCGAACGCCTGCCGTTTCACGCCAACGGCATGCGCTTCATCGCCTTCGACGGCGCGGGGGCGGTGCTGGCCGAGCGCTGCTACTACTCGGTGGGCGGCGGCTTCATCGTCAGCGACGAAGTGGCCGCCGACGGCACGCGGCACAAACACGTCGCACCCGACGCCAGCGTGCTGCCGTACCCGTTCACCACCGGCGCCGACCTGCTGCGCTGGACCGCGGCGCAAGGCTGCGGCATCGCCACGCTGATGCGCCACAACGAACGACATTGGCGCAGCGACGCGGAGATCGACGCCGGCCTGGCGCGCATCTGGCAGGTGATGCAGGACTGCGTGGAACGCGGCTGCCGCAACGACGGCACCTTGCCCGGCGGCTTCAACGTGCGGCGCCGCGCCAAGGCGCTGCGCGACGCATTGACCGCCCGGCCCGAGGAGGCGTTGCGCGACCCCTTGCAGGTGCTGGACTGGGTCAACCTCTACGCGCTGGCGGTCAACGAGGAAAACGCCGCCGGCGGACGGGTGGTCACCGCGCCGACCAACGGCGCCGCCGGCATCGTGCCGGCGGTGCTGCACTACTACACGCGCTTCGCGCCTGGCGCCACCGCCGCTGGCGTCAACGACTTTTTGCTCACCGCGGCGGCCATCGGCATTCTGTACAAGGAAAACGCCAGCATCAGCGGCGCCGAAGTCGGCTGCCAGGGCGAGGTGGGCGTGGCGTGCAGCATGGCCGCCGGCGCCCTGTGCGCGGTGATGGGCGGCACGCCGGCGCAGGTGGAAAACGCCGCCGAAATCGGCATGGAACACCACCTGGGCCTGACCTGCGACCCGGTGGGCGGGCTGGTGCAAATCCCCTGCATCGAGCGCAACGCCATCGCCGCCGTCAAAGCCATCAACGCCGCCCGCATGGCGCTGCGCGGCGACGGCCGCCACTGTGTGAGCCTCGATCAGGCCATCAAGACCATGCGCGAAACCGGCGCCGACATGCTCACCAAGTACAAGGAAACCGCGCGCGGCGGGTTGGCGGTGAACATCGTCGAATGCTGACGGTGGGCGCGGCCCGCCCGGGGACTAATTAACGGTCTGCGCCGGTGTCAGCGCATTGAGCCTGCGAAATCAGTGTTTACACTTATTTCCCCCTGTAATGGGGTGTAAAAAATTCCATTCCTATGAGCACAGACCGACAGCTTGAGCGTCAGGCGTCAGGCGTCAGGCGTCAGGCGTCAGGCGTCAGGCGTCAGGCGTCAGGCGTCAGGCGTCAGGCGTCAGGCGTCAGGCGTGCGCCTGCATTGATCGCCTGCAGCCTCCAGGGCCGCTAGGCTCATTGCACTGCCGGGGCGCTGGCGCCCTTGCTTCCCTTCTGGTTTCTTCCGCAGCGCGCCGCTTGCCGGCGCGCTGCGTGCTTTTTGGCCCCGCCGTCGTGCCCCTGCACGCACCGGCCGCGCCATCGTCTCAAAACCATTTCGCTCCCGCAGGCCCCGTTTGACCTGAGCGGCGGCGTTTTGTGCGTTCCGAATTCGTTTCACCTGCTCATTGAAAGCTCACCATGAAAAAACTCTTGAGTGCGGCAGCGCTGACCCTGGGCTTGCTCGCCGGCTGCGGCGGCGGTGGTGGCGCTAACACCGGTCCCGAAGGCAACGGCGATACCCCCCCAAAGCCGCTGTCGGCCTCTGTCAGCCCCGACGTGCAGGTGCTCAACGACAACACCGTCATTTCAGCCCAACCCAGCGTCGCAATACCGGGTGGCCCCTCCACCGGAAACGTCGCCGTCACGCTGGTCGCCGGCACCAATGTCTCGGTCGGCCAAGTCGTCGTCCTGCCGCCGCCCGCGGGCAGCGACGCCCTCATGCCCATCACCGGCCGCGTCGTCAGTGTCAGTGCCGCTCCCGGCGAACCCGTCTCGGCCGTCATCGAAGCCGTCAGCCTGCCCGAAGTCTTCGACAAAATCGACGTCAACCTCAACAGCGCCCAAGATTTCAAACTCGTCAAAGTTGCCATGATCGGGCAGACGACAAAACAACCCTCGTCGCGACGCTCAAAAATCCTCGCCGAATCGGGACAAGAAGAGAAAGAAACATACCCCAAGTTCACCATCAAGCAAGACAGCGAACTCAAAGACAATAACGACGGGGAAGGCATCAATGGATCGCTGAAGTTCGAAATCGAAATCAAAAAAGACGTCAAAGTCACCGGGGTGATCGAAATCACCAATTTGAGACAGGAAACGAAAATCGACCAACTCACCACCGGCGGCGCCAGTCACGCAAAATACAACAACAGACTCGTCGGAGGTTGGAGAATCGCCATCGACTACGACACGGAACTGGAATACGACTTTTACGAAGCGTTCCAGAAAAAGCAGTGCGAATTCTGGGACTCCCTGGTGCATGACCTTGGCATCGTCAAAGTCTCCGGCCTCAAATGCGAAGACGACAAAAAAGGGCTTTTCCCCATCGCCGGCTTCGTACTGGCCAGCACCGCGACCACCCCCGGCATCCCCTTCAAGAGCAACGACCCGCTCATTGAAAACCTTCTCAAAACACCAGGAGCACATGTCGCCGGCTTTATCTACGCCAAGCTCGGCGGCAACATCAAGCTCAGCGGCAAAGGCTCCATCATCGAAGCCAAAGGCGAAATCAATCAGGCCATCAACATGGAAGCCAACGGCACCGATGCCGAGGACATGACGGGCACGATAGATGTGGGCGAGCCCGCATCCGAACACCCCGGGTTGGTGAGATCGACCTTTGAAGGAGAGTTGAAAACCGAAGGACAACTCGGGGTCGCCGTCTCTGCCGACTTGTTCATTCTGGGCGTGCGTCCCATGTCGGTCACGGCCGAATTTGGCTCCATGATGAACGCATCACTTATCGGAAAAGCCGAAATCATCTATTTTCCGGCCTTCGATTTTTCGAGCACCATGTGCTATAACGCCGGGGTCAACGTCTATGGCTCGGTGGCGGTCAAGGCAAAACTGGGTATCGAAGTCTCGCTTCTGGGCGGGACTGTCAATTATGACAGCGAAAACAGGCTCACGGTCGAAAAAGAAATCATATTCAAAGAATGGGAGTTTGGCAGCGAAGAATGCGCCATTTTTGGCGCCCCCATACTTGCCGTCACCGAAATAGGGCCGGGAACCGGGGAAAGCGAAGGCAAGATCCAGGTACAGTTTGACGCCACGGGCACGCCGCCATTTCTTTCGGAAAAGACGGACACATGGATGATTATTTTTTATAAATACACGGGCGGTATTCCGCTGCCGATGTTTGAAACTATACTCGGGATTCCTCTTCCTAAAACCCAATCCGCTGAGGAATCTCTGCACAAATACCCAACAGCCGCGCATCCAGTAGCCCGCCTCGTTTTTCGAGCCAATTCCCACCGTTACGGCTGCGAATTGGCGCGTCGAAGGCCGGTTTTGCCGACTCACCGAGCATTTCGGCCCCCTTTTCAGACCGTTTTGGCCTCCATCGGAC
>JAITWU010000412.1 GCA_031285115.1 Azonexus sp.
CCCAACATCCGCCTCGTCATCCACGGCGACCGCCAGGGCCAGCGGCTCGACGCCGCCGGTTTGATGCAGCAGGCGCAAACCGCCAAACGCAGCGAAATCTGGTTCTGCGGCCCAAGCGGTCTGGCTGCGCTGCTGCGGCAAAAACTGGGCGAAAAATTGCAAAACTCAGGCGGTCGCCCGGTGCGCTTTCATCAGGAAGCGTTTGAGATGCGCTGAAAACTTCCCTTTCCTTTCGGGGAAAGGGAGCAAGCCTTGATCCACTCAGCCCGCCAGCGGCTCGCATGTCTCGCAGCGATGAATCTCCACCGTCACATGGACGATTTCCTCATGGATGGCGAGTGCTTCGCGCACCTGCAAGGGCGTCAGCCCGGCGTCGTGGGTGAGCAGTGACAGGGTGCAGGCGTAGGCATTGTTGCCGACGCGCCAGACGTGGAGGTCGGTAATTTGCGCATCCGGCAGGGTGGCGATGACTTCGCCGATTTCGGCGACGACGGGGTGATCCATTTCGCGGTCGAGGAGGGCGTTGGCGGTCTGACGCAGCAGGTTTTTCGCCCACAGGGCGACCAGTGTTGCGCCGACCAGGGCGCAGGCGGCGTCGAGCCAGGCCCAGCCACCCAGCCAGCCGCCGGTCAGCGCGGCAATAGCGAGCACGGAAGTGAGCGCGTCGGTAAGAACGTGGATGTAGGCGGCTTTGAGGTTGAGGTCGTCGTGGCTGTGGGCTGCGTCGTGGTGGCGCTCGCCATGAGAAGGGTCGCCGTGGTCATGGTGGTGATGGTCATGGCCCCGGTTGAGGATGAGGGCGCACAGCAGATTGATGATGAGACCGAAGACGGTGACGATCAGCGCCTCGACATAGCGGATGGGCTGCGGCGTGATGAGCCGCTCAACGCCGCCGAATACCATCAAGGCCGCCACGGCGAGCAGGAACAGGGCGCTGGTGTAGCCGCCCAGCACCTCGATTTTCCAGGTGCCGAAGGCAAAGCGCGGGTCATTGGCGTAACGTCGCGCCGCCGCGTAGGCAAAGGCGGAAAGGCCGATGGCCAGGGCATGGGAACTCATGTGCCAGCCATCGGCGAGCAGGGCCATCGAGTTGAACCACCAACCGGCGCTGATTTCGAGCACCATCGTCGCCAGCGTGATCCACATGACCAGCCGGGTGTTTTTTTCGGCGCGGAGGTTGCCCGCACCGTAGTGGTGCGACTGCGCCCAGCGCGTGAGGTCGTGGGGGCTATTCACGTTTGCTGTCCGTAACTGGCGAATTTTTCCAGTACCGCCGCCATTTCCGCCGCGTCGAGCAGGATCGGCTCACCAAGTTGGCAGGCGCGCCAGTATTGTTCGCACAGTTCTTCCAGTTCGACCGCCAGCGCCAGCGCCTCGGTCAAATCGCGGCCCGCAGCAAGAAGGCCGTGGTTGGCGAGCAGACACCCTTTGCGCCCTTGCATCGCCGCCAGCGCCGCCGTCGACAGTTCCGCCGTACCGAACAGGGCGTAATCGGCGCAGCGGATGCTATCGCCGCCGAAGCGGGCAATCATGTAATGGAAGGGCGGAATCTCGCGGCACAGGCAGGCAAGGCTGACGGCAAAGGGCGAATGGGCGTGCAGCACCGCCCCGATGTCAGCGCGGGCGAGGTAAAGATCGCGGTGAAAACGCCATTCCGACGATGGCTGGCGGCGGCCCGTCACCGCGCCGTCAAAGCCCAGCCACGGAATATCATCGACCGTCAGCCCGGCGTAAGCCATGCCGGTCGGCGTGATGTAAAAACCATCGCCCTCGCGCTGGCTGAGGTTGCCCGCCGTGCCGCGATTAAGTTGGGCGGCCTGCATGGCGCGGGCGGTGTCGATGAGCGTCTGGCGCGGATCAGTCATGGCCTTCTTCCGGGTAGAGCGTTTTCAGCCCGGCGGCGCTCGCCAGACAAACGCCGCGCTCGGTAATCAAGGCGCTGATCAGGCGGGCGGGCGTGACATCGAAAGCCGGATTGCTGACCGCCTCGCCAGCGGGCAGTTGCAACAGCGCCGACGGCACGCCGTTGGGATCAAAGCCGCGCACCCGGCGCAATTCGTCGCCGTCGCGCTCCTCGATCGGAATCGCCGCGCCATCGGGACAAGCGAAATCCAGGGTCGAGCGCGGCGCGGCGACGTAAAAAGGGATTTGATTATCGGCGCAGGCCAGCGCCTTCAAGTAAGTGCCGACTTTGTTGGCGACATCGCCATTGGCGGCAATGCGGTCAGCGCCGGTGATGACCACATCGACCTGCCGCTGACACAGCAGAATGCCCGCCGCGTTATCGGCGATGACTGTATGCGGCACGCCGTGCTGCGCCAGTTCCCAGGCCGTCAGCAAGCCCTGGTTGCGCGGTCGGGTTTCCGAAACCCAGACATGCACGGCCAAACCGCTGTCGTGGGCGGCGTAGACGGGGGCGAGCGCCGTGCCGTAATCGACCGTCGCCAGCCAGCCAGCGTTGCAGTGGGTCATCACATTCAAGACGCCGTCGCGGCGCGTTTTCAACTGGCGCAGCAAGCCAAGGCCGTGCTCGCCGATGGCCCAGTTCTGCGCCACATCCTCTTCGGCAATCGCCGCCGCCTCGGCCCACGCCGCCGTTTCGCGCAAAGCCGGGGCGATTGGCGAGAGCCGCTGCCGCATCCGCGCCAAAGCCCAGCGCAGATTGACCGCCGTTGGCCGCGTCGCGCCGAGCGTGGCGACCGCTTCGTCGAGGCGCTGGTCGGCAGCATCATCGCCCAAGGCAATCGCCAGCCCGTAAGCCGCCGTCGCGCCAATCAGCGGCGCGCCGCGCACCTGCATGGCGCGAATCGCCTGCGCGGCGGCGGCCAGCGTGCCGATGCGCAACCAGCGCAGCGTCAGCGGCAAGGCGGTCTGGTCAATGATGTCGATGACGCGCCGCTCAGGATGGGCGCGCAAAGTGCGGGTGGGGAGGCCGTCGATATTCATGGGGGGGCATTGTGGCACAGCGGTCGGGAGCTATGGCAGAGCTACGGCAACTTGACGCTACCGCGCCGCGCCCCGAATAATCCGCCTTTTATCCATTCTGCC
>JAITWU010000001.1 GCA_031285115.1 Azonexus sp.
GGACCACCGGCAGCGCCGCGTGGCGCGTTTGGGGATTGGGTGTGCCGTCGGGCCTGGCGTTGTTCCATATCAGCAAGGCCCCGGCCTGGGGCTGAACGCTGACGCCGATCAGGTCGAACACCGTCGCTCCGCCTTCGGCGATATCGTTGAGATAGGCCATGGCCGTCCAGCTTCGCTGGCCGCCGCGCTTCATTTCGCCGGGCCAGTAGGCGGCGGCAGCATCGAACCAGTCGTGATGCGCCTGGAACTCCTGCCCCGGCTCATAGCGCTGGCCCTGGACCGTTTCCCCCCAGGCCGGATCGATGCCCAGCAGATCGCAGAGCCGGCGCTCGATCATGCGGACGAAGCTGTCACCGGAATCGACATCGCCCGAATAGCTGGTGCGGTATCTATGTGTGTTTTCCGGGTCGAACGTGCTCGACGGGCGGGCAACGCTGTCGATCATCGCCATCAGGTGCGTGCATTCCCCGGGGCTGAGAAACCCGCCGACGGCGAAAATCTCCGCCTGCTCCACCGCTATGCGATGGACAGCGGGATCGTCGGCGAGGCGCCGGCGCACAGCCGCGCCGATTCGCGCGAGCGCGGCCTTGTCGGCGGAAGGAGCGTCGGCGGGCATCGTGCCGCCGTGACTATCCCATGCGCCGCCGCGGGCAAAGCAAAAGCCATGCGCAGAAATGTTCGAGCCCCCGCACTTTTCAGCGCGGGGGCTCAGGCACCGGTCCACTCCACCGGCAGGGCTTACCAGAAGAAGTCGTAGATCGCGTCGACGACTTCGCCGGTATAAGTATCGACGAGCAGGGCATCGTCGTAATAGCGGACCCAGCGGTAAGGCCCGTCCGCCGGAGGCAGGCGGTAATAGCCGGGATCGTCGATCCAGTAACGGCTGGAGAAGAACAGCGAATCCAGGAAAATGCCTATGCCCAGCCGGCTGTAGGAATAGCCGCTATAGGGCGCGTAATAGGGCGACAGGCGATAGATCCCGCGGTTGGCGCTGCGATAGTCTTGCCAATCATAGCGATTGTCGCGCCGCCAATCGCGATTCCAGTTGCCGAAGGACCGGCGATTGTTCTGCCAGATGCCCTGCCGGCTGCTGCCGCCTTTATGATCCTGCCATTGCGAACCGCCCGGCGACCACTGGCGGGGCTGCGGCCTGGCCGCGCCTTGCGTTTGCGGCGAGTGTTTGGGCCAGCCGCCGCCGTTCCAGCCTTTGCCGCCACCGCTGCCACCGCCGCTGTAGCCGCTACCGTACTTGCCGCCGCTGCCGCCACCGTTACCGCCGCCACCGTGTTTTCCGCCGCCGCTATAGCCACCACCGCTACCGCTACCGCCGCCGCTGTAGCCGCCACCGCTACCGCCGTGGTGGCCGCCGCCGGGGCCTTGTGCATTGACACTCGCGGGCAGCGCCAGCAGCGCCAGGCCCGCCGCAAGGGCGGCCATGCCGCCCGATTTCATGAACTTTCCGACCGCCATGAGGATCTCCATCTCACTGCGTTGCGGACTTGCCGCGACGACTATCGGTGATGGAGCTAACACTGCCACGCTGTCGCAAGCGTGAACCGGGCGGATGGGCTGGCGTTCAGGTTCGGGGCAATTCCCGAATTTCGTGAAAGCCACCCGAAACGGGGACGGCGGACTTCCGGGCGGCCACGGCGCGGCCGCCCGGCCATTTCACCGCGTCAGCTTCTTGTAGGCCAGCCGCGTCGGGCGGTCGGCGGCGTCGCCGAGCCGGCGGCGCTTGTCCTCCTCATAGGCCTCGAAATTGCCTTCGAACCATTCGACGTGGCTGTTGCCCTCGAATGCCAGGATATGCGTCGCCAGGCGATCGAGGAAGAAGCGGTCGTGGCTGATGACCACGGCGCAGCCGGCGAAATTCTCGATCGCTTCCTCGAGCGCGGCCAGCGTCTCGACATCGAGGTCGTTGGTCGGCTCGTCGAGCAGCAGCACGTTGCCGCCGCGCTTCAGCATCTTGGCGATGTTGACGCGATTGCGCTCACCGCCCGAAAGCTTGCCGACGTTCTTCTGCTGGTCCTGGCCCTTGAAGTTGAACGCGCCGACATAGGCGCGCGTCGACTGGTCGTGGCCGTTGACTTTCATGTAGTCGAGCCCGTCGGAGATTTCCTCCCAGACGTTCTTCGTATTGTCGAGGTGATCGCGGCTCTGGTCGACATAGCCCAGGCGCACGGTGCTGCCGATGTCGATCTCGCCCTCGTCGGGCGTTTCCTGCCCGGTGATGATCTTGAACAGCGTTGATTTGCCGGCGCCGTTCGGGCCGATCACGCCGACGATCCCGCCCGGCGGCAGCATGAACGACAGGTTCTCGAACAGCAGCTTGTCGCCATAGGCCTTGGTGATGTTCCTGGCCTCGATCACCTTGCCGCCCAGGCGCTCGGGCACCTGGATGACGATCTGGGCCTTGCCCGGCGTGCGGTTCTGCTGCGCCTCGACGAGCTGGTCGAACCTGGCGATGCGCGCCTTGGACTTGGTCTGGCGGCCTTTCGGCCCCTGCCGGATCCATTCAAGCTCGTCCCTGATCGCTTTCTGACGGCCCGATTCCTCGCGCTCCTCCTGTTCGAGACGCTTGGCCTTCTTTTCGAGGTAGGTCGAGTAATTGCCCTCATAAGGGAAATACTTGCCGCGATCGAGTTCAAGAATCCAGCCCACCACGTTGTCGAGGAAATAGCGGTCGTGGGTGATCATCAGCACCGCGCCGGCATATTCCTTGAGGTGGTTTTCCAGCCATTCGACCGATTCGGCGTCGAGGTGGTTGGTGGGCTCGTCGAGCAGCAGGATGTCCGGTTTGCGGATCAGCAGGCGGGTGAGCGCGATACGGCGTTTCTCACCGCCCGAAAGGTTCTCGACCGCCCAGTCGCCCGGCGGGCAGCGCAGCGCTTCCATCGCGAGTTCGAGCTGGCTGTCGAGCGACCAGCCATCGACCGCGTCGATCTTGCCCTGCAAATCGCCCATCTCGTCCATCAGCGCGTCGAAATCGGCGTCCTCCGGCGGGTCGGCCATGATCATGCTGATCTCGTTGAAACGGTCGACAAGGTCGGCAACGCCGCGCGCACCGTCCTTGACGTTCTCGAGCACCGTCCTGGTCGGGTCGAGCTGCGGCTCCTGTTCCAGATAGCCGACGGAAATGTTCTCGCCCGGCCAGGCCTCGCCGGTGAAATCGGTGTCGACCCCGGCCATGATCTTGATCAGCGTCGATTTGCCGGCGCCGTTCGGGCCGACGATGCCGATCTTGGCGCCCTGGTAGAATTGCAGGTTGATATTGCTCAACACCGGCTTCTGCGCGCCGGGGAAGGATTTGGTCATGCCTTTCATGACGAAGGCGTATTGGGCTGCCATCGGGTTCCTCTGGGGATAGTCGTGCCTGGAAGTTGCGCGGCCTCTACAGGGCCGCGCGAAAGGCTGCAAGCCGGCGCTCACCGCGATGAAGCGATGCACCCGAAGCGCGATCCGCCTGCCCCGCCCACGGGAAGGTTCTTTGCATAATAATCGCCGCCCCTGGTTTGCCTGCGGTAGCGCAGCCCCTTGGGGAAATGGAGCCGGCCCGGAGTATTTTTTCACGATCTTGATATTGGGATTCAGCCGGATCGCAGCTTCATCGACCGGCATTTTTGAAAATTTCAGTTTCGCTTCGTCCCGGCGCGAAAGCCGGATTCGTCAAGCCAAAGCTCGATTGATCCGCAGACCCTCTCTCGCTATAGGCAGGTTATGGCAACTCAAATCGATCCCAGGGAACTGGACCTTCAGGAACAGATGTCGCGGATTCGTCAACTGATAGACGCATCCGACAGGGATCGTGCGCAAGCTGCACGCCAGAGGCAGGAATACAGGTTTGCGCCTGTCGTCCTGGCCATCAGCGGGGCAACAGCAGGGGCTGCTCTGTTTGCCGCCGGCGCAGCATTCGCCAAGCTGTTTTTCCCCGGCTGAATCATTCAGTTTCGCTTCGCCCCGCCGCCCCCCCTTCCTGCCGCCGCAACCATGCTCGACATGGGGCGCGGTTGGCGGCATGGGGCGGGGCATGACTGCCTGCGCCATTCCCGGTTTCGATCCCGACGCTTTCGTCGCCGCCGTGCTGGCCGAGGATCTCGGTGAGGGGTGGCCCGGTGGCGGGTGCGATGTCACGTCGCAAAGCGTGATTCCCGCAGGCGCGCGCTTTGCCGGGGTGATGGACAGCCGCGATGCCATCACCGTTGCCGGCCTGCCGATTGCCGCCGCCTTTTTCCGCCGGCTCGATCCGGCGATGGAGATCGAGATTCTCGCCGGGGAAGGCGCGCGGGTGGGCGCGGGCACCGCGCTGATGCGGCTGGCCGGCAATGCCCGCGCCATGCTGACTGCCGAGCGCAGCGCGCTCAATACGGTGCAGCACCTCTCGGGCGTGGCCACTCTGACCCGGCGCTATGTCGATGCCATGCAGGGCCGGGCCGTGCTGCTCGATACGCGCAAGACGCTGCCCGGCCTCCGGCATCTGGAAAAATACGCGACCCGCATGGGCGGCGCGCAGAACCACCGGCTCGGCCTGTGGGACGCGGCGATGATCAAGGACAACCACGTCGCCGTCGCCGGCAGTGTCGGTGAGGCGGTGCGGCGGGCGAAAGCGGCGGGCGTGCGCCGCGTGATCTGCGAGGTGGACCGGCTCGACCAGATCGCGCCGGCGCTGGCCGCCGGGGCGGATCACCTGCTGCTCGACAATATGGCGCCGGACATGCTGCGCGAAGCCGTGGCGCTGGTCGCCGGGCGCGCGGCCTGCGAGGCTTCGGGCGGAATCGACCTGGCCACGATCGCCGCGGTTGCCGCTACGGGTGTGGACTATGTCTCGGTCGGCCGCCTGACGCAAAGCGCGCCCGCCGCCGACATCGGCCTCGATTTCACCCCGCTGTGAAGCGCACGGCCGGGCGGGCTGCTGCAACTTTCCGCCCGCTGGCGCGTTTCATCGGCAACGGTTCCTGAATTTCTCGGGACAAGGGAGGTATTCCCATGCGCAACCACATTCGCAATCGCACGCGCATCTGCGCCGCACTGTTCGCTGCCACGGCCGCTTTCGGCCTGTCCGGCTGTGTCGCCGACGGTTACGGCGGCATCGGCATCGGTTACGGCGGGGGCTATTACGGCGGCGGCTATTTCGGCTGGTATGATGACTTCTACTATCCGGGTTCGGGCTATTACGTCTATGACCGCCACGGCGCCCGCCACCCCTGGAACGACGGCCAGCGCCGCTATTGGGAAGGCCGCCGCGGCCAGGGCGGAGGCGGCAGCGAGAACTGGAGCGGCTTCAAGGGCGGCGGCGAAGCCGGCCAGCAACGCGACGCCTGGCGCGCGCAGCAGGGCGGCAAGGGCGGCGGCCAGGGCTACGGCGGTGGCGGTGGCCACGGTGGAGGCGGCAAGGGGCAAGGCGGCGGCCACGGTGGCGGTCAGGGCCAGGGCGGAGGCGGCAGCCACGGCGGCGGAGGCAAGCAGCACCACCGCGACTAGGCGGGCACAGTCCAACGCCCGGCATGTTGCGCAGCCGGTGTTCGCCGCCTGTCCCAATGTCTCGCGCAATCAGGTGCCGGACCGGGAACGCGGCGTGAAGCGCCCCGGCGGCTCGGCCCTGCGCTTGGCTGTCGATCATCCGGCGCAAGGGGCTGTGGGATCGGATTTGCGACGACTTGCCGCGCCATGAGCGCGAGGTGGTCGCATGATGGCATTCTCGCAGCAGTCACTTGTTTCCATCTCGCGAAATAAGCTACAATGCGCCGGCTTTTGAAAGAAACGACCATGTTGCAGCTTGCCCCTGAAACCGAACGGCTTGCGCGCCGGGTTGCAGCGCGTGTCGGCCGTGCCCCGGATGAGGTTATCCGTGCCACTCTGCAACGCGAGGCCACGGCGCTCGGCATCGCTCCGCCCCCCGGCCGTAAGCGCATGACGGTGGAGGAAATGCTTGCTCTGGGGGATAAAGTGACGGCGCTGCCGCTTCTGGATCGCCGCAGCCCGCAGGAGATCGCCGTCGAACTCGACGCGCTGTGATGGTTGTCGATTCCTCGGCGATCATCGCTGTCCTGGAAAAAGAGGATGACGCCGCCATCCTCGCGCGCGTGATCCGTAAAACGCGCACGAGTCCGCTGTCGTGCTGCGTCGGCGGCGAGGCGAGCAGGGTGAAGCCATGTTGTGGAGCTTCCTCCGCGACAACAGCATTATGATCGCTCCCTTCGACGAGATTCAGGCCCGGGCTGCCGCGGATGCCTTTGGTCGCTACGGGAAGGGGATCGACGCTAGGGCACGACTGAATCTCGCCGACTGTGCGGCCTATGCGCTTGCCAAGAGCCTGGGTGTACCGCTGTTGTTCAAAGGCGACGACTTTACACATACGGACATCGGGCACGGGCGTTGATTGGATGTGTGCCGCCCGAAGACGGAGCGGATTACTGCCATACCGCTCCCACCCCCGCGCTTCAGGCAGCCGCCGCCACCGCAGGCGGGTGGTCGCATTTTGCGTCGGCGGCATGGCTGCTGCCGCCCAGTGCGGCGATGGCGATGAAGCCGGCGACGACGGCAAGGGCGAAAGCGGCGGTGGCGAGGCCGAGGTAGCGGTCGATGAACGCCTTGATCGGCGCGCCGAACAGGCGGAACAGCACGCCGACGATCATGAAGCTGATGGAGCGCGAGACGAGGCTGGCGGCGATGAAAGTCGGCAGCGGCATGGCGATGAAGCCGGCGGTGATCGTCAGCAGCTTGAACGGGATCGGCGTGGCGCCCTTGATCATGATGATTTCCGCGCCGTATTCGCGCAGATAGCAGGCCGCCCTGGGAAAACTGCGCCGGAGCCCCAGCAGGTCGAGCAGTTGCACGCCGACGCTTTCGTAAACGAAATGGCCGATGGCATAGCCCAGCAGGCCGCCGCAGACCGAGGCCAGCGTGGCCGCGGCGGCGAAGCGCAGCGCTTTCTTCGGCTCGGCCAGGCACATCAGCCCGAGCAGCGGATGCGGCGGGATGGGAAAGACGCTCGCCTCGACGAAAGCGAAAGCGGCCAGCCACCATTGCGCGTGGCGGTGCGCCGCCTTGGCCATCGTCCAGTCGTAAAGGTGGCGCAGCATGTGTGAAAGATCCCTCCCGGCCGATGCGCCGGCTGGCGCCTTTGCCGGACTGCCCCCTAGAGCATCGTGCGCAGAAGTGGGAACCGGTTTTGTGCAAAAACGATGCGGCAACAAAAACCTGAAGCAAACTCTCGTGATTCCTGAAGCACGCAGTTTGCTTCAGGGCATCGTACGCAGAAGTGGGAACCGGTTTTGCGGGTTGATAACCGTATCGGTTAATTCTACTTGACAGCGTCACGCTCATTCGGTACATAACGGGAACATCGCGATGGAGCGAGTCGCTGCCCCGGCCGGCTGCTCCCGCCCCGATTCATGGAAAGCCCCCGCATGACCGATCCCGATCGCCCCCGCCGGCGCGCGCGGCCCGCCGCCGTCGTCGCCGCAGATGAAAACGGCACCGGGGGCGGCCATGACGGAGAGTGAGCGGCTGGCAGAGCTTCTGGAACTGCCTTCGCCCCGGCGGATGGAGAAGCTGCTCACGCTCGACGGGGAGGAACGCCGGCGCTTCG
>JAITWU010000045.1 GCA_031285115.1 Azonexus sp.
CGTCATTCATGCGATTGCCCTGGCTTGTAGCTCCCTCTCTCACCCCGGATTGCTACAATCTGTTCAACGCCTTCAACGGCGCCCTCGTTGTCGCAATCCGGGGTGAGAGCCGTTGCTACAATAAAGGTAAATAATTCCATTTCCAGATCAAACGATTACTTTGTCGACTTCGCTTGCCGTGCGATAGCACTGTCTGCGCTTCGTCTTCGCGTACTCGCTTGATCTGGAAATGGAATAACCTGTACCCAAAGCCCGGCGCTTAAAAACCGCCGGGCTTTTCATTGGCGGCGGGCGGTGTTTGAGGCCGTTCTGTCTGAGCTTGGCCCTGGCGCAGCAGCGCCTGGACATCCAGCCAGGCGATGCCCAGCCATTCATGCAGGGCGAAGTAGGCGTTATGCAGGGCGCTGGCTTGCGGCAGCCAGTCGATCGGGTGTTCCGGCCAGATATGGCTTTGGCCGAGTCCGGTTGCGGCGGGGATCACTTCCAGTCCGGCGGCGGTAAACAGGCGGCGGGCGCGCGGCATGTGAAAGGCTTGGGTGACCAGGATGATGCGGCGAATGCCGGCGGCGCGCAGCCGTTCGGCGGACAGGATGGCGTTGTCGGCGGTGTCGAGGGAGGCGGTTTCGCGCCAGCGCACGGCTACCCCGAATTCCTGCTCCAGCGCCTCGCTGAGGATGTCAGCTTCCGGACGTTGTTTGCCGACCGGCTGGCCGCCGCTGACCAGCACCGGCAGCGGGTAGCGCCGGGCAACGACAGCGCCGTAACGGGCGCGCGCCAGACTGCGCTGGTTGATGGTTTCGCCACCGTATTCGGCGGCGTCGGCGAGGCCGCCGCAGAGGATGACGATGGCTTCGGCCCCCTGCGGGTCGTCGAGCACCGGCCCGGCCCGTTCTTCGAGCGTGCTGGTCAGCCAGTTGGCGACGGGCGGTAGGCTTTGCGCCAGCAACAGCAGAGCGCCGCTGGCGGCCAGCGCGCCAGCCCAGCGGCGCTTGCGCCACAAACCGGCGAGGGCGAGCAGCCAGAAGCCGTTGGCGGGCGGCAGGAGCAGGGTGGCGAACAGATTTTTCAAAAACCAGGCGGTGGTCATCGGCCAGAGAGAAGGACAAATTCAGGGATAAACCCAAGGACAAACTCAGCCGAGTGTGGCGGCGCGGCCAGCCTGCGTCAATGGCGGCGGGTTTGCGGCGTCATGCCATTTGCGGAGCAAACGATTATTTTGTCGGCTTTGCTTGCCATGCGGCAGCACTGGCGGCGCTTCATCTTCGCGTACTCGCTTGATCGGCAAATGGAATCAGGAGTTTTGCCGCTGGCGCTTGAGTTCGACCAGCGTAGCGAGACAGCGGCGGGTCAGGTTCTGGTAGAAAAATACGATCAATCCCCGGTCGGCGAAATGCGGAACGTATGCAGCCGTGGCATGGTGCGCAGGGCCTCGGCGAGTTTGACGGTGTTTTCCGCCGAGCGGGTGCGGAGAATCATTTTGTATTCAAAGAAAGCGCCGTCTTCGGTGATGCGATAGCTGATGTTGGCGACGGTAAAACCGTAGCGTTGCAGGAATTCGCGCACTTCCGGCTCGGCCAGCACGTCGTCGCGCCTGAAGCGCAGCGCGTGATGGGCGTAGATGTCGGATGGCAGACGGGTTTCGATCCAGCGGAAGGCCGACAGCACGCCAATGGTCAGCGCCGTGGCGAGGATGGCCGGCATGTAGAAGCCAATGCCCATGAGGATGCCGATGGCGGCGGTCATCCAGATCGAGGCGGCGGTGGTCAGGCCGCGCACGCTCAAGCCTTCCTTGAAAATCACGCCAGCGCCGAGAAAGCCGATGCCGGTCATGATGCCCTGCGCCATGCGGGTCGGATCGGTGCGGATGGTGTCCATCGGCACGCCGGGCAGCCATTTCCATTGATACAGCGTGACCAGCATCAACAGGCTGGAAGCGAGGCAAACCAGGGTGTGCGTGCGAAAACCGGCTGGCCGGGCGCGGAAACTGCGCTCGATGCCGATCAGGCCGCCAGCAATCAGCGCCCCGATGAGATGCGTTGATATAATGGCGTAATCGCTATCCATGAATATTTCCCCCGGTTCGGCGTGAGCAGGTTGACCGCTGCCGAACCGCCCCAGGCCTGGCAGGGATTCTCAACGCCCCCCCCGTTGCCGGGGGAGGACAATTGAGCATTGCAAAGTGTATCGTTGATGCCCGCAAAAATACCACGGCGGCTTTTCCGCCGGATAGATCAGGAGACAACATGACCACCCCGACCGCCGCCGCTCCCCTGTGGCAACCCAACCCCGCCACCGTGGGCGAGACGCTTCTGGCGCAGTTCATGCAGGTCAACGGTCATGGCAGCTATGACAAGCTGTGGCAATGGTCGGTCGATCAGCCAGCAGTTTTCTGGCGTGAGGTCTGGCGCTTTTGCGGCGCGATTGGCGAACCCGGCAAGACCGTGCTTGAAGATGGCGACAAGATGCCCGGCGCTAAATGGTTTCCCGAAGCACGGCTGAACTACGCCGAAAACCTCTTGCGCCATGCCGATGACGGCGAGGCGCTGGTCTCCTGGGGCGAGGACAAAGTGAAGCGGCGCTGGAGCCGGAGCGAGTTGCAGCGCGAAGTCGCGCGGTTTCAGGCGTGCCTCATCGCCGCCGGGGTCGGCGCGGGTGATCGCGTCGCCGGTTATCTCCCTAATCTGCCGGAGACGCTTGCCGCCATGCTGGCGACGGCGGCGCTGGGCGCCATCTGGTCATCGGCCTCGCCCGACTTTGGCGTTCAGAGCGTGCTCGACCGCTTTGGCCAGATCGAGCCGAAAGTGCTGGTTTGCGTCGATGGCTACTGGTACAACGGCAAGGCGGTCGATTGTCTCGGCAAAAACGCCGAAGTCGCGGCCCGCCTGCCGTCGCTCATCAAAACCGTGGTTGTGCCTTATCTCGACGTCGCGCCGGAAATAAACGCCATCCCCAGGGCCGAAAACTGGCGCAATCTGCCCGCCAGCGACCGCGCCGTGGTCTTTACCCGCGTCGCTTTTGATCATCCGCTGTTCATTATGTTTTCGTCGGGCACCACGGGCGTGCCCAAGTGCATCGTCCATTGTCACGGCGGCGTGCTCTTGCAGCATCTCAAGGAACATCAACTGCATGGCGATGTGCGCCCCGGCGACCGGATTTTCTACTTCACCACCTGCGGCTGGATGATGTGGAACTGGCTGGTTTCCGGCCTGGCGAGCGGCGCGACGCTGTTGCTCTACGACGGTTCGCCTTTTGCGGGCAACAACACCGTGTTGTTCGACTACGCGGCGGCGGAAAAAATGACCCATTTCGGCACCTCAGCCAAATTTATCGACGCTGCCGCCAAATTCGGCCTGACGCCGGGTAAAACACACGACCTGCACGCCCTGCGCGTGATGTTCTCGACCGGCAGTCCGCTGTCGCCGGAAGGCTTCGACTGGTGTACCGCGAAATCAAGGCGGACATCCTGCTCGCCTCCATTTCCGGCGGCACCGACATCGTTTCCTGCTTCGTCCTCGGCGCGCCGGTGCTGCCCGTCTATCGCGGCGAAATTCAATGTCGCGGGCTGGGCATGGCCGTCGCCGTCTTCAA
>JAITWU010000196.1 GCA_031285115.1 Azonexus sp.
TACTCACCCGTTCGCCACTCGCCGCCAGGGTTGCCCCCGCGCTGCCGTTCGACTTGCATGTGTAAGGCATGCCGCCAGCGTTCAATCTGAGCCAGGATCAAACTCTTCAGTTCAATCCATCTAACTCGCAATCCACTGACAGTATTGCTACTGGTAACAGACTCATATGCCTCCAGGATTTCTCCCAAAAACCATGCTTCCATTACTTGTTTCGATAACCCCCTTCAAAAGAGAGTCATCCGTGTGATCGCCTTAATACCTGTTTGCCAGCCCATGTCTTTCGACACAAACCAACTGCATCAAGACGCCCACACCTATCGGTTGTCCAAATTGTTAAAGAACTTCGCTCTTGCCGTCGAAACCTGCGCCGACGACAGAAGCGGAATTATGAAGCACATCTCATCAGGCGTCAAGCGGTTCCCATCAACTTTTTTACAACCGGGAAACTCTTGCGTGGTTGCGGGGGCAGGACTTGAACCTGCGACCTTCGGGTTATGAGCCCGACGAGCTGCCAAACTGCTCCACCCCGCGTCCGTCAGAGCCAAGCATTATGCGGGGATGGCGCCGGGGTGTCAAGGGGGAAGTCAGATTTTTTCTACTTTTCCAGCCACTCGATCAGCGACGACCATTGTTCTATGTCGCGTTTGTGCCGGGCGCGCGGCGGGTCAAAGATGGTTGCGCCGGTTGCGGCGACATTGACGTAATTCTGCGTATTGCGCAAATAGGCAACGATGGGGATGTCGAAATGTTTGAGGAACTCTTCCAGCATCCCCGCCGCCCGGGTGCGCGGGTCGACGCGCATGGCGACGATACTGATCTTGCCGCGCTGGCCGCGCATTTCGTTGCGGATGGAATTGAGGAAGTCCTCGGTCGCCGCCATGTCGAACACGGATGGCGCCAGTGGCACGACGACCTTGTCGACCGCTCTCAGGTAATCGCTCAATTTGTAGCCTTGCAGCCCGGCGGGCGCGTCGACCACGACCCAATCGGCCTCGCGCGGCAGACTCAGCGAAATCTGGTTGCCAGCGTAATAGCCCGTCACCGGTGGCAGGGCTGGATCGCGAAAGGCCATCCAGCGCAGGGCTGACTGCTGGCGGTCGAGATCGCACAGGCTGGTATTCATGCCGTGATTGGCAAAGTAGCCGGACAGATTGGTCGCCAGCGTTGTTTTCCCTGCCCCGCCCTTGGGGTTTGCCACCAGAACTGCGCGCATATCAACTCCCTGGAATTGTTTGTCGCATTATATTCGTCATGCCCAAGGGCGTCATAGATGCATAGAATGCGGGTTTTACAAAAACGAGGCGATCATGGTCAGCAAAGTCACAGGCGAGCGCCAGGGCATCCAATCCATTGAAGTCGGATTTCGACTACTGAATGTACTTTCGGCAACCAACCGGCCAATGATGCTGCGCGACATCGCCAAGGGCGCTGGCATGTCGGCCGCCAAAGCCCATCGTTATATGGTCAGCTTCCTGCGTGTCGGCATCGTCGAGCAGGACCCCGCCAGCGGTCGCTACGACCTGGGCGCCTACGCCCTGCAACTCGGGCTGTCGGGCCTGGGGCGGCTCGATCCGGTGCGGCTGTCCGGCCCGATTCTTGAAAACTTGTGCGAGGAAATTCAGGGATCGGTCGGCCTTGCCGTCTGGGGCAGTGGCGGCGCAACCATTGTCCGCATCGTCGATTTTGGCGCGCCGGTCACCATCACCCTGCGCCACGGCACCGTGCTGCCCCTGTCGAAATCGGCGACGGGCCGGGCTTTCGCCGCCTTCTGCCGCTCGCCTTTTCTGAAAAAACTGCTCGATGAAGAATTGCGGGAAACGGCGGCAGGCAGCCAGACCAGCATCACCACCGTCCGCCGCCAACTGGAAAAAACCCTGACCGACATCCGCGAGCACGGCATTTCCCGCGCCACCGGCAGTCTGACGCCCGGCATCAACGGTTTCAGCGCGCCGGTCTACGATCACAGCGGCGGCATGGTGGCGAGTATTTCCGCCGTCGGCACGGTGGGCGAATTCGACGCCGACTGGGACGGCCCGATCGCCAAGGCGATGCTCGCCGCCGCCGCCGAACTCTCCGCCCGGCTTGGTTTTTGCTCCACGCCGGAAGCGAAAGCCAGTGGTGCCCCCGAACGGAATCGAACCGCTACCTGATGATTACAAATCAACTGCACGACCTTCATGCTACGGGGGCTGACGGGGTCGGGGCGGGATTATAGCCTGAGCGCCGACCATTCGACATGAACACCGCCAACAAACCCTTTGAAATCGCGCGCGAAACCTTGCGCCAACTGATTGCCCGGCGGGTGCCGCCGACGCCGGACAACTACCTCGCCCTTTATCACGAAATCGCTGGCACCCAACCGGGCGGCGAGCGGTTTCCCGACAAGCTCTTGCGCAGTCTCAACAGTGGCTTGCCGAAATCGTCGCCGGACCAGTTGCGTCTCTCGCGGCAACTCGAAGATGCGGTCAAAGCCGCCGACTGGGACGGCTACAGGGCGCATCTCCTGGAGTTCATCACGGCGCTCACGGAAACCCAGAAATTGCAATGGGCGGAACTGATCGGCGACCTGTTCAAGCGCCTGGACGCCCGGCATCACGGTCTGACCGCCGCCCGCAAGCGGGAGGCGCTGGAACATGTGTTGAGCGGCAGCGGCAGCAATCCGGAAACCCTGCACAGCCGACTGACCAGCCTTTTGCGCGCCTGGGGTCAGGGCCGGGAAGATGAGGCCCCCGCCGACGCGCCGGAAGAAAATCAACCACCCGCCGCCAGCGCAGCTTCGCCAGCGGCCTCGGCCAACGACAATCTCCTGCCCCAACTGCGCCAGTTGTTCGCCTTTACGCTGGAAACCGCCATTGCCGCGCAACTGGCGGCAAGCCCGGAACTGACCGGGGCCGCCCAAGCGCTCGCCAACGACATCCGGAACGCCCGCAGCAATGCGCAATTGCAGGAATTTCTCACCCGCCTCAAGCGTTTCGCCTTCAAGCTCGAATTGCTCGCCGAAGACCAGGCCGAACTGCGCGCCAGCTTGCTCGGCCTGTTGCGCCTCCTGGTCGAAAACATGACCGAACTGGTCATCGACGACCGCTGGCTGCACGGCCAGGTCGAAGTCGTCCGCGACCTGATCGACAAACCCCTGTCGCAGCGGGCGATCGACGACGCCGGGCAGCGCCTGAAAGAAGTGCTGTTCAAGCAAAGCCAACTCAAAGCCAGCCTGCACGACGCCCGGGAAGCGATCAAGCAGATGCTGGCCGGTTTCGTCGACCACCTCGCCGATTTTGCCGACGCCACCTCCGACTACCACGACAAAATCGAAGTCTGCGCCGAAAAAATCAGCGCCGCCCAGGATATTACGGCGCTCGAAAATGTGCTCGCCGAAGTCATGCAGGAAACGCGGATCATCCAGATCAACGCCCTGCGCTCGCGCGACGAACTGCGCGCCAACCAGCGCCGGGTCGAAGAAGCCGAAGCGCGCATCCAGCAGTTGGAAAAAGAGCTGGAAACGACCAGCGATCTCGTCCGCCACGACCAATTGAGCGGCGTCCTCAACCGGCGCGGGCTGGAAGAAATGTTCGCCAAGGAAGCCGCCCGCGCCGCCCGGCATCAGGCCCCCCTGTGCGTGGCGCTCCTCGACATCGACAACTTCAAGCTACTCAACGACTCGATGGGGCACGACGCGGGCGATCAGGCTTTGATCCATCTCGCCCGCCTCTGCCGCGACACCATGCGCCCGCAGGACACCGTCGCCCGTTACGGCGGCGAGGAATTCGTCATTTTGCTGCCAGAAACCCGGCTCAACGACGGCGCTGCCGCCCTGCGACGCCTGCAACGCGAATTGACCAAAGAATTTTTCATGCACAACAACGACAAAG
>JAITWU010000201.1 GCA_031285115.1 Azonexus sp.
TACTCACCCGTTCGCCACTCGCCGCCAGGGTTGCCCCCGCGCTGCCGTTCGACTTGCATGTGTAAGGCATGCCGCCAGCGTTCAATCTGAGCCAGGATCAAACTCTTCAGTTCAATCCAATTAACTCGCAATCCACTGACAGTATTGCTACTGGTAACAGATTCATATGCTTCCAGAATTTCTCCCAAAAACCATTCTTCTGTTACTTGTTTCGATAACCCACTCTAAAGTGAGCTATCCGTGTGATCGCCTTAATACCTGTTTGTCAGTCCATGTCTTTCAACACAAACCAACTGCATCAAGACGCCCACACCTATCGGTTGTCCAAATTGTTAAAGAACTTCGCTCTTTGCCGCTGGATACGCCCAGCAGCAGAGAGGCGGCATTATAAGCATCAAAACAGAGAAGTCAAGCTGATTTAGCTGTTTTTTTGCATCAATCCTCTTCTGCAATCGCTGGAGAAGCCCGCCACCGCAGAAGAGGGGCGCATTATATAGAGATCGAAAAGTGCGTCAACCCTTATTTTGCGAAAAAAGCGAACGACGTCGATTTTTGCGCTTCAGTCGAGGGCTTCGTAGCGGACTTCGACGATATCGAGGTCGCGCCAGCCAAGCGGACTCTGGAAGCGGATGGCGTCGCCGCAGCGGGCTTTGATGAGGGCGCGCGCCAAGGGCGAGATCCAACTGATGCGCCCGATGGCGGCATCGGCTTCATCGACGCCGACGATGGTGTAGGTGGATTCCTTGCCGTCGCTGTCGGCAATGGTGACGCGGGCGCCGAAGAAAATCTGCTCATTGTCGCCCTGACGCAGTGGATCGACGATTTCGGCCAATTCCAGCCGTTTGGTCAAAAAGCGGATGCGGCGGTCGATTTCCCGCAAACGGCGCTTGCCATAGATATAGTCGCCGTTTTCTGAACGATCGCCGTTGGAGGCGGCCCAGGCGACGATGTCGACGATGCGCGGGCGCTCGCGTTTGACCAGTTCTTCGAGTTCTTCACGCAAGCGGGCGTGACCGCCGGGCGTGATGTAATTGCGCAGACCGGCGGGAAGGCTGGGCGCGGCGGCTGGTTCTTCTTCGTCATCGCCGTCGGTTTCGCGGACAAAGGCTTTGTTCATCAATAGCCGATACTGTAGTGCTCGACATCGACGCGAATCAGGTCGCGGCCAAGAACTGCCGCCGTGTTGCGGGCAAATTGCTCGGCCCAGGCGTTTTGATTGCGAAAGCGCTCCACGCCTGCGTATTTGGCGACGCTGAGAATGCGGTCAACGGCGAGAATTTTGCCGGTCGGCGTAAACACCTCGCAGCCGAGGATCTCGAATTCGCGCTCGAACCACTGGCGGGCTTTGTCGGCAGAAGCGCCGCCAGCCAGCTTGAAGCTGTGCTCGCTATCTTTACCGAAGCTGACAATCACATGGTGCTGCATTTGGCTCCCTCCTGTCGCGCTGTTCGGGCTATTCTAGCAAACCAAGGAACGGTCTCAGGAGTGGAAAAACATGTCTATGCCCCCATTGTGCGACGCTGGCAACAGCGACATCCGCAGCCAGTTGCATGAGCTGCACGTTGAGCATCGTGACCTTGATCTGGTGATCACGCATCTGATCGACAATCCGCCGCCCGATGAGTTGCTGATCCGCCGTCTGAAAAAGCGCAAGCTGCTCTTGAAAGATCGCATCGAGTTGCTCGAACAGACGCTGGTGCCGGATATTCCCGCCTGAACCGGCATGTCGCATGTTCTGTGAGGCCCACGCCGCCGATGCTTTCGGCGACCCTTTTGCGCTCGACAACCTGCCGCTGCCCCGGCCAGCGACCGGCTATGCCGTGCAAATGCTCGGCAGCGACTGCCTGCTCGACCGCCGGAGCGGCGCTTTTCTGCCGGTGCGCTCGCCGCGCCTTTCCGGCCTCTTCGTCAGTTTCGCCGCCGCCCGCGAGGCGGCGCAAAGCTGGGTGGAGCAACATTGCCAAGCGCCCGCCGAGCATCGCCTGAGCATCGTCCCGGCGGCCTTCGACGATATTCTCGAACGCCATGTGCTGATCTACGGGGTGCTTGAAGAGCATCCCTGAATTGGCCGCAACCATCACGGAGATTTTCCATGACCCCATTGCCAAAACGCCCGCTGGGCCGCAGCGGCCTGATCGTTCCCGGCGTTTGCCTCGGCACCATGACCTTCGGCGAGCAAACCAGCGAGGCCGACGCCCACAGCCAGCTTGATTACGCGCTCGCCGCTGGCGTCAATTTCATCGACACCGCCGAGATGTACGCCGTGCCACCGCGCGCCGCCACCGCTGGCGCTTCGGAAACCATCGTTGGCCGCTGGCTGGCGCGGCAGGCGCGGGAGAAAATCATCCTCGCCACCAAAGTCACCGGCCCGGCGCGCGGTCTCGACTGGATTCGCAACGGCCCGCCGGCGCTTGACCGGGCCAACATCCGCGCCGCCATCGAAGGCTCGCTCACCCGCCTGCAAACCGATTACATCGACCTCTACCAGTTGCACTGGCCGGAGCGCAACCAGCCGATGTTCGGCCAATGGCAGTACGAGCCGGACAAGGAGCGCGAAGGCACGCCGCTTCGCGCCCAACTGGAAACACTGGCCGAACTGGTGAAAGAAGGCAAAGTGCGCTACGTCGGCGTCTCCAACGAGCACCCCTGGGGCGTCATGCAATTCACCCGTCTGGCCGATGAATTCGGCTTGCCGCGCATTGCCTCGACGCAAAATGCCTATCACCTGATGAACCGCACTTTCGAGACCGGTCTTGCCGAAGTCTGCCACCGCGAAGGCGTTGGCCTGCTCGCCTATTCGCCGCTGGCCTTCGGCCATCTGACCGGCAAATACCTCGCCGATCCGGCAGCGCCGGGGCGTCTCACACGTTGGCCAGCCTTCGGCCAGCGTTACACCAAACCCAATGTCGCCCCGGCCAGCCGCGCCTACGCCGAACTCGCCCGCCAGCACGGCCTGACGCCAACAGAACTGGCGCTCGGCTTCGTCGGCTCGCGCTGGTTCGTCGCCAGCGCCATCATCGGCGCTTCCTCGCTCGCCCAGTTGCAGGAAACGCTGCCAGCCACGGCAACGCCGCTGACGCCGGAAATTCTCGCCGCCATCGACCAGTTGCACCTGCGCTACACCAATCCAGCGCCCTGAGATGAGGCGTCCAACCGGGCTGGCGGTACAATTCGCCCGCCTCCCATTTCGCAGCCGAGAATCCCATGACCTCATTTGCTTTTGACGTATCCCTCGAAGAATTTCAAGACAAAGTGCTGCTTCCGGCCCAAACCGTGCCGGTGCTGGTCGATTTCTGGGCACCGTGGTGCGAGCCATGCAAGGTTTTGAAGCCGATGCTGGAAAAACTCGCCGCCGAATATGCCGGGCGCTTTCTGCTGGCCAAGGTCAACGCCGACGAAAACCCGGAATTGACGCAGCATTTCGGCGTGCGCAGCATCCCCTCGGTAAAGGCGCTGTTTCAGGGCCAACTGGTCGATGAATTTAACGGCGCGCTCCCGGAAAGCCAGTTGCGCGCCTTTATCGACCGCATCGCCCTGCCGCCTGGGCCGAATGCCGTCTCACCGCGCGAAATCGCCGCTGGCCTTGCCGCCGACGGCCAGCTCGACGCCGCGCTCGGCGTCCTCGTCGAAGCCAGCCGCGCCGCGCCCGACGATGAAGCCATCCGGCTCGACGCCATCGACCTCTTGCTGCAACTGGGTCGCAACGACGAAGCGCAACAACTGCTCGCCGTCGAATACACGCAGGAAGCCGACCGCGCCGCCGCCCTGCGCGCCCGGCTGGCGCTGGCCGCCGGAGCAGCCGATATTGCCCCGCTCGCCGCGCGGCTCGCCGCCAACCCTGACGACCACGCCACGCGCCTTGAACTCTCCCGCGCCTACGCCGCGCAAAACCGCGTCCGCGAAGCCCTTGAAGCGGCGCTGGAAGTCGTCCGCCGCGACCGCTTTTTCGACGACGGCGCGGGGCGCAAGGCGCTGCTTCAATTATTCGCGGCTCTGGCGGGCGAACAGTACGACGATCTGATCCGCGAATTCCGGCGCAAACTGGCGGCGGCGCTCAACTGAACGCACGTCCATCCGCTTCTTCCTTTGGGGCTAGAATTGACGGATGGATAAAGATCTTTATCTCGACCTGTATCTCGATCTGTATCTCGCCCCGGCCCTGCGGACGCTGGAAAGCCGCCACGCCAGCGACAGGCTGATGCAACGCGCCGGGCGGGCGGCGGCGGAATGGGCGGAGGAACTGGCGACCGGCAACGGCTC
>JAITWU010000226.1 GCA_031285115.1 Azonexus sp.
TGTTCCTTGACGGCATCGGTAAAGTGAGCGTCCACTTTCTTTTCATGCAACTGTTCTTCAAGCTGCATGAGGAATTTGTCGACGACGCGCAGAATCACCTCATGGTCGAGCGGCGCGAAAGAGATGGTGGCGTCCAGCCGGTTGCGGAATTCCGGCGTAAACAGGCGCTTGATTTCGGCCATTTCGTCGCCGCTCTGCCTGTTGCTGGTAAAGCCCATGCTCGACTTTTGCAGGTCGGCGGCGCCCGCGTTGGTGGTCATGATGATGACGACATTGCGGAAATCGGCCTTGCGCCCGTTGTTGTCGGTCAGCGTGCCGTGATCCATGACTTGCAGCAGGATGTTGAAAATATCCGGGTGGGCTTTTTCGATTTCGTCGAGCAGCAGCACACAGTAAGGCTTTTTGGTGATGCCTTCGGTCAACAGGCCGCCCTGCTCGAAGCCGACATAACCCGGCGGCGCGCCGATCAGCCTTGAGACGGCGTGGCGTTCCATGTATTCGCTCATGTCGAAGCGCAAGAGTTCGATGCCGAGGCAGTAAGCCAGTTGCCGGGCGACTTCGGTTTTGCCGACGCCGGTCGGCCCGCTGAAGAGGAAGGAGCCAATCGGTTTGCCGGGATTGCCCAGCCCCGAACGGGCCATTTTGATCGCCTGGGTGAGCGCCTCGATGGCCTTGTCCTGACCGAAAACGACGGCTTTCAAGTCGCGGTCGAGGTTCTTCAACGCGCCGCGATCATCGAGCGTGACGTGTTGCGAGGGAATGCGGGCGATTTTGGCGACGATGCCTTCGATGTCGGTTTTACTGATGAGCTTTTTCTGCTTCGACTTGGGCAGGATGCGCTGGGCGGCCCCGGCTTCGTCGATGACGTCAATCGCCTTGTCCGGCAGGTGGCGGTCGGTGATGTAGCGGGCCGAGAGTTCCGCCGCCGAAGAAATGGCGGTGGCCGAGTATTTGATGCCGTGGTGTTCCTCAAAACGTGTTTTCAGCCCCTTGAGGATTTCGACCGTTTCAGCCACCGATGGCTCGGTCACGTCGATTTTCTGAAAACGCCGGGAAAGGGCGCTGTCCTTCTCAAAAATGCCGCGAAATTCGGTGTAAGTGGTCGCTCCGATGCACTTCAACTGGCCGGTCGAGAGCGCCGGTTTCAAGAGATTGGAGGCATCGAGGGCGCTGCCGGAAGCCGAACCCGCGCCGATCAGGGTATGGATTTCGTCGATGAACAAAATGGCGTGCGGGTTGTCGGCCAACTGCTTGAGCACGTTTTTCAAACGCTGCTCGAAATCGCCGCGATACTTGGTGCCAGCGAGCAGCGCCCCCATATCGAGCGAATAGACGGTGGCCTCGCCAAGGATTTCCGGCACCTCGTGTTCGACAATGCGGCGGGCGAGGCCCTCGGCAATCGCCGTTTTGCCGACGCCCGCCTCGCCGACCAGCAGCGGATTGTTTTTGCGCCGCCGACACAGCGTCTGGATGACCCGCTCCAGTTCCTGGCCGCGACCAATCAGCGGGTCGATTTTGCCTTGCGCCGCCAGCGTGTTGAGATTGATGGTGTATTGATCGAGGGCGCTGGCTTCCTTGTCGCTGCCGCTCTCCGTCTCGCCACCCTCCGCCGTTGCTTTTTGCAGGGGCACTTTGCGGATGCCGTGCGAGACGAAATTGACCACATCAAGGCGCGTCACTCCCTGTTTTTGCAAAAAGTAGACCGCGTGCGAATCTTTTTCGCCATAAATGGCGATCAGCACATTGGCGCCGTTGACTTCCTTTTTGCCAGCCGACTGGACATGCAGGATGGCGCGCTGGATGGCGCGCTGAAAGCCGAGCGTCGGCTGGGTTTCGATGTCGTTGTTGCCGGAAATGGTCGGGATGTGCTCGTTGATGAAATTGGTCAGATCCTGACGCAGCGCCTCTGGCTTCGCCCCGCAGGCGCGCAGCGCCTCGGCGGCGGAAGGATTGTCGATCAAGGCCAGCAGGAGGTGCTCGATGGTAATGAACTCGTGGCGCTTCTGGCGCGCCTCGACAAAAGCCATGTGCAGACTGACTTCGAGTTCCTGGGCAATCATCAGTTTTCCTCCATGACGCAAGCGAGCGGGTGCTGGTGCCGACGGGCGAAGGCGCGCACCTGTTCGACCTTGGTGGCGGCCACGTCGCGGGTAAAAACGCCGCAGACGCCCCGGCCTTCGCGATGAACTTTGAGCATGATTCGTATTGCCTGTTCAGTATTGAAAGAAAAAAAACGTTGCAGCACGACAACGACGAAGTCCTGCGGCGTGTAGTCGTCATTGAGCAATACTACCTTGTACATTCTCGGCGGCTGCAACTTTGCGCGTTGCGCCAGCAGTTGTCCGTCGTCCTCAAACTTCGTCGTCATTCGTCCGATTCTATACAGTCAACTTGAAATACGCACAATATTTGTTGACGCCATAATTCAAGTGGCGTAGAAAGCCAAACTGTTTAGCCTTGGTTGTATCAGGGTGTTTCATGACCCGGGTCGCTGAGCGCAAAACAGGGAATCGGGGGAGACCCGAAAATTTGTTCGTTTCTTGTAAGAAAGTTTTCACAACATGGCAATCGGTACTGTTAAGTGGTTCAATGACTCCAAAGGCTTTGGCTTCATTACGCCGGATGATGGCAGCGAAGATCTCTTCGCTCATTTCTCCGCAATCAACATGAACGGGTTCAAAACCCTCAAAGAAGGCGAAAAGGTTTCCTTTGAAGTCGTGCAAGGCCCCAAAGGCAAGCAGGCTTCCAACATCCAGCGCGCCTGACGCGCCGGCTGTCGCCAAATCAAAGCCCGTCCCATTGTGGACGGGCTTTTTTCTTATGGGGCGGCCCAGCGCCCTGATTTGCCGCCTTCTTTTTCGATCAGGCGGATGTTGTCGATCTTCATGCCGCGGTCGACGGCCTTGCACATGTCGTAGATGGTCAGAAGGCCGACGGAGACGGCGGTCAGGGCTTCCATTTCGACGCCGGTGCGGCCAAAGCATTCGGCGGTGGTGGCGCAGTGCACGGCGTGGCGGGCGTCGTCGATGGTGAATTCGGCGGCGACGCGGGTCAGCGCAATCGGGTGGCAGAGCGGGATCAACTCGCCGCTGCGTTTGGCCGCCTGAATCGCGGCGATGCGGGCGATGCCCAGCACATCGCCTTTTTTCGCCGAGCCTTGGCGAATCAGCGCCAACGTTTCCGGCTGCATAAAAATGCTGCCCGCGGCGCGGGCGCGGCGGGCGGTTTCCGGTTTGCCGCCGACATCGACCATATGGGCCTGGCCAGCGTCGTCGAAATGGGTGAGATGGGCGTCGGTCACGGGAATTTACATCCTCTTGCACTTGCCGCCGGGTGAGTCGCGGCGCGGGGTGGGCTATCATAGCATCCCATGACTTTTTGCCGCCGCCTCTTTGCCGGATTGCTGGCCTGCGCGTTTGCGCTGCAACCCTTGCGCGCCGACGATTTGCCGGAACTTGGCGATGTTGCCGCCAGCGATTTGTCGCCCGCGATGGAAAAACTGATCGGGCGGCAGGTGATGAGCGAAATCTGGCGTGATCCGGCCTATCTCGACGATTCCGATGTCGAAAATTATCTCAATGTGCTGGGCGGCAAGCTGGCGGCGGTCAGCAATGATCCGGGTCTGGGCTTTACTTTTTTCGCCATCAACGATCCGAACATTAACGCTTTTGCCTTGCCGGGCGGTTATGTTGGCGTTCACACCGGCCTCATTCTCGCTGCCCAGACCGAATCCGAACTGGCGGGCGTGCTCGCCCATGAGATTTCGCACGTCACGCAGCACCACATCGCCCGCCAGATGTACCAGTCGCGGCAGGTCAGCATGGTTTCGCTGGGGGCGATGCTGCTGGCTATTCTGGCGGCCCGTTCCAGCTCACAGGTGGCGGGCGGCGCGATGATGGCGACACAGGCCGGCGTTGCTTCGGCGCAACTGGCTTTTTCGCGCGATTTCGAGCGCGAGGCCGACCGCATCGGCTTTGATACCTTGCATCAGGCCGGGTTCGATGTGCGTGGCATGGGCGCTTTTTTCGGCAGCCTGCAAAAGGCGACGCGCCTTTTCGAAAACAACGCGACGGCCTTTCTGCGCACCCACCCGCTGACCGGCGAGCGCCTGACCGACATGCAGAACCGCGAAAACGCGGTCGATTACCGGCAGGTGCCCGACAGCCCCGAATTCCAGTTGGTGCGGGCCAAATTGCGGGCCATGCAGGGAACGCCGCTGGAAGCGACCAAAGATTTCGAGCGCCTCTTGAAAGAGCGCAAATTCGCTTCCGAAGAAGCCATGCGCTATGGCCTTGCCGAAGCCCTGCTGCGCAACCGCGATTGGGCGAGGGCCGAGCAGGAAGCGCAAAAAGCGCGTGGCGGCAAAGCCGGGTCGCCGATGGTCGAGCGGCTTTATGGCGAAATTCGCCTCGTCCGGGGCGATGCCGATGGCGGCCTTGATATTTACCGCCGGGCGATTCAGCGTTCGCCCCGGCATCAGGGGCTGCTCGATGGCTATGCCAAGGCGCTCCTGGCGACGGGCCGGTTTGCCGAGGCGTTGCGCTTTGCCCAGGAGCAGTTGCAATGGCGACCGGAGTCGATCCGCTACCATCGCGTGCTGGCGGCGAGCCATGCCGGTCTTGGTCATATTACGCAGCAGCATCAGGCGCTGGCCGAGACGTTTGTCCTGCAAGGGCTGACGCAGGCCGCCGTCGAGCAGTTGGAGCTGGCGCAGAAAGCTGGCGACGCCGATTTTTACGTCATGTCGGCCATTGATGCGCGGCTGCGCGAACTCAGGCGCCAGCTTCTGGAGGAGAAGAAAGAGCGGCGCAACGGATGACAGGTCATTACGGTTAGAATCAAAACACCTTTTCCGGAACCCGACTACCATGCAATTCGACCGCGACCTCGATGTCAAGGGGCTGAACTGCCCGCTGCCCATTCTGCGCACCAAGAAGGCGCTGGCCGAGATGGATTCCGGTCAGGTATTGCGTGTGCAGGCGACCGATGCCGGGTCGCAGAAAGATTTTCCCGCCTTCGCCAAACAAACCGGTAACGATTTGCTCAGCCAGCAGGAAGAAAGCGGGGTTTTCGTTTTCCTCCTCAAGCGCAAGTAGTTTACCCGGTGTTACCCCCCCCCCGCAAATTCCGTGCCTGACGCCATCCGTCTCCCCCTGCCCGAGCGCTGGCGTCGCCTGTGGTTTCCGCCGCCAGCGCTGAGTCAGCGCCTGCTCACTGACTTTCGGGTCCGCATTGCTGTTTGCCTGATGCTCCTGGCCCCGATGAGTCTGGGGTTCTGGATGGTGGACTGGATTCTCGACCCGGATGGCGCGCAAAGAACGCTCATCCTCAAACTGCCGTTTCTGGTGACCATCGTCCTCGGTCTGGCGGTGCTCAAAGAGCGGCGGCCCTGGGTTGTCGGTCTGATCGAAATCCTTGTCCTGGTCGCCAATCTCGTCTGTGACAGTCTCGCGCTGTTGTGGCTCAGCGTTGATTTTACGGTTGGCCTTGGCAGTTATACGGTTTATTACTTCTTCTCCCTGTTCATGCTGCCGGGCCTGCCCCTCGTCTGGACGGTGCTGACCGTGCTGGTCATTCCGCTGGTGCCGCTCGGCATGGCGCTGGCCGGGTGGCTGCCGGGGTTTCCCTTCCTGCTGTTTTGCATGACGACGGTGCCGTTGAGTGTTTGCGCCCTGATCCTGATGGTTTTCGCAACGCGGGCGACACATATGCGTTACGACCTCGAACAACAGCTTGAAGCCGCTTCCAACACCGACCCGTTGACCGGCGTCAGCAACCGGCGGCGCTTCATGCCAGCGTTGTCCATCGAGTTGCAGCGCGCCCAGCGCCAGCATCTGCCGCTGGCCGTGTTGATCCTGGATATTGATCATTTCAAGAATATCAACGACCAGTACGGCCACTTCGTCGGCGATGGCGTCATCTGCCGCTTGGCGCAGTTATGCAGCGAAGGCTTGCGCAGCTTCGATCTGGTGGCGCGCATGGGCGGCGAAGAGTTCGCGCTGTTGCTGCCCGGCACCGATCTGACGGCGGCGCTGGCCGTCGCCGAACGCCTGCGCCAGCAGACAGCGGCCTTGAGCATGGCCGATGATCGCGGTCGGGTGTTCAGTTTTACGGTCAGCATCGGCGTCGCCGTGCTGGCCCCGGACGACGATGCCCTGAGCTTGCTGACGCGGGCCGACAAGGCTTTGTACCAGGCCAAACAAGATGGCCGCAACCGGGTGCGCGTCAGTGCTGACGGCGGTTCGGCGGCGGGGCAGGGGGAGCTTTTCCTGGAGTCGGTCAGCCCCCGCTCCTGATTCAATTTCCAATTCAATACGTTCAGAAATACGCACGGTTTTCCCCCTCTCCCTTGATGGGAGAGGGCCGGGGAGAGGGTGCGCCAAGCTTGGCGCGCAGCAGATGAAAGCAGCTCAAT
>JAITWU010000346.1 GCA_031285115.1 Azonexus sp.
GCCGCCAGCATGGTGCCGAATTTGGCTTCTGTCTCAGCGACTTCGTTGGCAACCCTGGAACCGGCGACGAGGCCAGCTCCGGCCTGTAAAACGGCGGTGCGTCCATCGAGCAGGGCCGAGCGCAGGGCGACTGAGAATTCGCCGTCGCCGTTTTGATCGAGGCAGCCGATGCCGCCGCTGTACCAGGCGCGGCGCTCTTCGCCGTGGGCGGTCAGCCAGGCGAGGGCCGCCGGGGCAGGGTAGCCGCCGACGGCTGGGGTCGGGTGCAGGGCGCGGATGAGGTCGAAGAGACGGGTGTCTGGCAGGGCTTGCGCCGAAATCAGGCTGCGCAGGTGGGTCAGCCGCCCGGCGGCGTGCGCCGTTGCCGCCGCTACCCTTGGCGCTTCCACGCAGAGCGGCGTCAGCGCCTGGCAAATGGCGTGGACGACCAGCGACTGTTCGTAGCGGTTCTTGTCGTCAGCCAATTGCGGCGAGCCGGGCCAGGCGGTGCCAGCCAGCGCGTCGGCGTCGATTTGACCGGCGGCGAGGCGAACGAGGCATTCCGGCGTCGCGCCAAGAAATACCTGCTGACCATTGCCGCAGGCGAAAACAAGGCTCTCCGGCTGTTGCGCCAGCAATGGCGCGAGCACCGCTGAGGGGGGAATGGCGGTGGCGGCAAGGAGACGGCGCTGGCGACTGAGCACCAGTTTATCGAGGCGACCGCTGGCAATTGCCTGGAGCGCCTGCTCGCAGCGCGCGGCAAAGGCGCGGATGGCGAGGGTTTCCGGCATCGGTGGCAAAAGCGGCGGCAAAAGCGGCGGCAGGGCGAAATCCGGGCGGCGCGGCAGGCGGTCGAGCCAGCGCCGCCAGTGGCCGACGGCTTCGTCGATGCGCCCGGCGGGCGTACTCAAAATGGCTGCGCACTGGCCGTTTCGACTCAGTAGCGTGATGGCCGGGATGGTCAACTGGGCGTTGGGAAAGCAGTCTTCGCCATCCGGCGCAAAGGCAAAACCGGCAAAGGCCAGCGTCTCGCCTTCGTGCCGCCAGCCCCGGCACAGCCCTGCCAGGGCGTTATCGAGGGCGGCGAAGCGATGTTCGCCGGAACTGGCGAGTTGCAGGGCGTGGCCGATGCCGAGGCGGAATTCGCCACGCGCCGCCGTTGCCCGATAGTGGAATGGAACATTGGCGGCAAGGAGTTCCAGCCAGTCGCGCTCGCCAGCCCCGAGCGGCAGGTAAAGACTGAGCGGGGCCGCTGCTGGCGCGCCCGCCGCCAGCTTTTGCAGACGCGCCGCCAGGGCGGGCGAGGCGAGATGCTGGCGGAGCCGGGCGATCATCCGGCGGCGTCGGCGGCCAGCTTGCGCAGCGCCTGACGGTCGAGTTTGCCGCTGGCGTTGCGCGGCAGCCGGTTGACGTGGACGATGCGCCGGGGCAGGGCCGCCCCCGGCAGTTGCCCGCTGGCGTGAGCCTTGAGCGCTGCCAGATCGACCGAGCCGACGACCACGGCGACGACCAGATCGCCCCACGCCGGGTCGGGGCGGGCGCTGATGGCAATATCGCTGACGCCGGGGCAGGCGGCGAGGCAAAATTCGATTTCCTGCGGATGGAGGTTGTAGCCGCCGCTGATCAGCACGTCGTCGGCGCGACCAAGCACGGTCAGCCGCCCGTCGGCGTCGAGCTGGCCGAGGTCGCCGCTCCGTAGCCAGCCGTCAGCGTCGAGGCCGCCGCCATCGAGATAGCCGATCATCACCTGCTGGCCGCGCAGACGGATGCGGCCATCGTCGCCGATCATCACCCGGCAGCCCGGCAGTGGCCGACCAGCCAGCCCCTCGCGCCAGGGGCCGTCAGCCGGATCGTATACGGCGACGAGGGCGGTGCACTCGCTCATCCCGTAGCTTGGCCGCAGCGGCCAGCCGACTGCCGTCGCCCGCTCGTACAGCGTTGGCGACAGCGCCGCGCCGCCGATCAGCGCGACGCGCAGGCTGGCGGGCGGGGTAACGCCGTGTTCGAGCAAGGTCGCCAGCATGGCGGGCACCAGCGAGATATGGGTGACCGGGTGGCGGGCGAGATCAGCGCCGACAGCGGCGGCGTCAAAGCCCTCATGGAGCAGCATCGCCGCACCTGCGCGGGCGGCGCGCCAGAGAACCGATTGACCGCCGATGTGAAAAAGCGGCAGGCAATTGAGCCACAAATCGCCCGCGCCGAGGCCGAGGCGGGTGTTGGCGGCGGCAGCGGCGGTATTGAGCTGGATGGAGCCGAGCAGCACGGCGCGGGCTTGCCCTTCGCTGCCGCTGGTCGAGATGATGAGCGCGACGCCGGGCAACTCCGGCGGCGTCGGCGGCGCCTGGCGCGTTGGCGCAAGCGGCCAGAATGGCCGTCCCGCCAAGCTGCAAGCAAAAGTTTGGCGGGCCAGCGTCAGGCTGTCGCCTTGGTGTAAGAGTGGCCGCCAGTTGTTGGCAAGACGCGCGGCCAGTTGGCGGCAATCTTCCAGCCATTCGGCAGCCGTCCAGGCTTGGCCGCCAGCCAGCACGGCCAGCGCCTTCGGCTGGCTGTCGGCGGTCTGTTGCAGATGGTGGGCGAGCGAACGATGATCTGGCATGGCGCGAAGATTGCCTCAGAAGAAACGGCGGGCGGGAGAAACGACGGGCGGGGAAGGCGTGATCGTGGCACAGCCGGTTTGCCGCCGCCAGCCGTTGCCGGACCTTGATGCCGGAATTATACGGATGCGCCGCCCGGAGATGAGGCCGGATCGTGAAGAATTCCCGTTTCTATCAAGACAGAATTTGCCTGCCGCAGGTAATATCGCATAGTCATCAGCCGGAGCATTTTCTCGTGGCAACCTCGCTTGAACTCATCAAAGCCATTCGCAGCGGTCGTCTCAAAAACGTTCGCGCCGTGCTTGATGCTGGCGCGCCGGTCGAACTGGCCGATGGTCATGGCGATCCCGGCCTGCCGATGGGCATAGCCTGCTTCATGGGCTTTGTCGGCATTGTTCGCGAACTCGCGGAGCGCGGCGCGCGGGTCAATCTCCCCGACAACCGTCAACCGACCTCCCCCTTGAACATGGCTATCCGTGGCCAGCGGACCGAGGTCGTGCGCACTCTGATCGAACTGGGCGCCAAGGTCCCGCCGGGCATGGTCACGGGCCTGAGCGAACAGGAGCTATTGGTTGCCGAATGGCAAGCCGCGCGGCGCGGGGGCGTGGCGGCTGACAGCGAGATTCTGCACGCCGTCGAAGAAATCGACATGACCCGCTGCATGGGCACCGACACCCAGGTGCTCGAACTGGACATGCTGCGCGCCGCGCGGCAGCAGCGCAAGGCGTAGCGCCGGTTCAGCCCGGCGGCGGCAATCTATCGAGAAGGGCGCGAATCTGCGGGTTGCGGGTTTTTTCGTATTCATCCATCGCGCCTTGCACGGATTTTTTATAAAACGCCGGGCCGTGCATGTGAGCGATGGCGTTGAAATAAAAGAAAGCCTTGTCCGCCTGACCATTGACCGCCAAAGCGATAGCCATCCGGTAGAGCGATGGGGCGTAAGGGTAGCGGCGGGTCGCCGCTTCCATTTCAGCGAGCGTGGCGGCTGGCAGGGGCGTGTTAAACGCGGTTCTTTGAAAGCGGATGTGGCCGGTCAGCGTGGTCAGAAAATAAGCATCGACGGCAGAACGATCCGTTGGACTTTCGGAATAACCAATGCGCAGGGTTTGAAAGCGCATTTTGCGAAAATCGCCTTCGATCGAGAAATAATCCTTGCAAAAACCGGAAAAGATAACCAATGCAACGGCGACAATAGCGACCGAAGCAGGGAAAGGAATGATCGGGTAGCTTCCCGTTTTTCGCCGCTTACGCTCAACCAGACCCGCCCATAAACCCGCAGGCAGCAAAAAATAAGCATAGTAATGCGGCAGTTCCAGACAGGCGTGGGTCATCAGGCATAGCAGCGCCATAAAAGCCGTTGCCGATTCAACAGAATCCAATGATTTAAGCCGGCTCCAGAACCAGTAAACAAGGCTCGCGCCCAGCAACAAGCCAAGTGGCAGGCCGTTCCAGAGAATCAGATCGAGAAAGACATTGTGGGCGTGAAACCAGAATTCCGACTGCGGCGGAAACTGGCTGCTTACCGCCAATTGGGCAGCGCCGACGTGCAGCCAGCCATAACCCGCCCAAGGCGCTTGCCAGGCAGCCTCGACCAGAATCGGCCACATCCTGGCGCGGGTGAACCCCATGTTGTAAGCCAATGCCGCCTCGCCGGGAGAAGTGGCGGCTTTGATGGCGGGCAAAGCGAGGGTCAAGGCAATCAGCGCGATCAAGCCGACAACCGGAACCCACGGCCAAATCCGCAACCCCAGTTTTTTGCGCAGCATCAGAGTGAGGCTGACGCCCGCGATAAATTCGAGGATGCCGGTTCGTGACTGGCTGGTCACCATGCCGATAATCAGCAGGGCAAAGAGGGCGAGCGAAAGAGAGGGCGATATTTTTTTTCTCTCGTAAAGCAACAAGAGGCTGCACGCCCCGAAAGCCAGCAGCGTCGCCAGATTGTTGGGCTGGCCCAGATTGCCGACCGAACGATGGTCATGCGGCACCATCGCCGACCAGGGCAGCTCCGGCGCGACTTCGAGAAACTGCGCCAGCGCCGTCAGCGCGCTGATGACGGCGGCGCTGAGAACAGCCAGGGCGAAAAGCCACGGCCAGTTTTTGTCATCCGCCCTGGCAAAGCCGATGCTGATCGCCAGCGCCAAACCGAAGAGATAGAAAAAACTGAGCCAGAAATCACCGGCGAAGGTCAAGAGGCCAAAAACATACTGGAGGGCGGGAATCAGGCCACTGAGCGCCACTGTCAGCGCAACCGCTGGCGCGGGCAACGCTTTGCGCTGAAAAATCTGGTCGACGAGCAGCAAGCCGAGGCCAAGAGCCATCAGCGCCTCACTGTAAAAACTGTGCCACGGCTCGATATGCAGGGAATTGAGCCAAGCCAGCGCAAAAAGCGCCAAGGCCAGCCCGGTGCTGGCAGAAAAAGAAAGGCGGCTGTGAAAAAAGAGATGTTTAGCGTTGAATGGTAGAGATTTCATGCCAGTTTTCTGCGCGAGCTTTACCTTGAGCGCCGGTCATTGGGGAAAGGGAGTCTAGCCGATTTCGACGATTGAAATGTGAAGCCGCATTGCCGATTGTCACAGCAAAGTCGGCACCGGATGCCAGTTGGAGAAGCGGGAATAACCTGACTGTCTGGAACCAGCCGGGAGCGGCAGGGAGGGCCAGAGCATCAAAATTCTTTAACGCTAAATGACTTACAGAACCGGCGATTAATCTTACTGTGTCATTAAAATCAACGTATTATGCGAACTTCTTCAAGTGGAAGGCAAGCATTGATGGACGATCTGCAGGAATTCGAGAAATACAT